>JAXDMF010000416.1:0-3196 GCA_034666205.1 Gemmatimonadales bacterium | reverse complement strand
GCTCGGTGGGTTCGGCCTGACCGAGCCGGGCGCCGGCAGCGATGCGGGCGGCACCGCCACCACCGCAGTGGACAAGGGCGATCACTACCTGCTGAACGGCTCCAAGATCTTCATCACCCACGCCGGCGTCGGCGAGATCTTTT
This sequence comes from Gemmatimonadales bacterium, assembly GCA_034666205.1. GTDB lineage: Bacteria > Gemmatimonadota > Gemmatimonadetes > Gemmatimonadales > GWC2-71-9 > CAVVWJ01. Next base: position 3,053 of record JAXDMF010000416.1, on the reverse strand, counting down.
CCGTCACCGCGCGGACCGAGCCGGGCAAGGGCAACAAGGGAATCACCAGCTTCATCGTCACCAAGGACACGGTCGATCTCGATAAGTGCCGCACGATCGGTGTCGGTCACGCCCCTGATCTTCCGAAGACCCGGGGGGTCCGTGCGGGCAAGAAGGAAGACAAGATGGGCTGGCGGGCAAGCGACACGCGCGAGCTCATCTTCGAGGACGCGGTGGTGCCGAAGGAGAACTTGCTGGGCAAGCCCGGCTATGGTTTCATCAACTTCCTCAAGACACTCGACGCCGGACGGATCGGCATCGCTGCCCTGTCGCTCGGCATTGCCGAGGGCGCCTACGAGGAGGCACTCCGCTACGCCGGAGTGCGGAAGCAATTCGGTCGCCCGATCGGGAGCTTCCAGGGAGTAAGCTTTCAACTGGCGGACATGGCGACGGAGATCGAGGCCGGAACCCACCTTCTCTACCACGCTGCCTGGCTCAAGCAGAACGGCCGGCCCTTCAAGAAGGAAGCGGCCATGGCCAAGCTGTACTGCTCCGAGCTCGCTATGCGCACCACGACCAAGGCGGTCCAGATCTTCGGCGGCTACGGGTACACCACCGATTACCCGGTCGAGCGGATGATGCGCGACGCCAAGGTCTGCGAGATCGGCGAGGGTACCAGCGAGATCCAGCGGATCGTGATCGGCCGGCAGATTCTGGGGGAGATCGTCGATTAGGCGCTAAAGGTCTAGGTGAAAACGCCCAAGACAAAATGTCTCAGCCGAACACCTTAAGGCTTCTCTCCTGACCAGGATCCTCGACAGTGGGCCCGCAGCCGGCGACTCCTCATTGCCCTAAACTCGCTTCCTTCATATAATTAGCCCAGCAGCGACGCGCTCTCTCGCGGCATGCTCCTCGTAAGGTGGTGGGCAGGCCCGCCGGGGAGCGCGTTCTTATTACCTGTGCAGTAACCGAGGCCTGGAACGTTGAAGCGCGAGATCCTGATCAATGGGAGCCAGCGGGAGACCCGCGTGGCCATCCTGGAAGACGACCGGCTGGTAGAGCTGTTGGTGGACCGTCCCGATCACCGGCGTACGGTTGGGGACATCTACCTCGGCCGGGTCGAGGCCGTCCTTCCCGGCATTCAGGCCGCCTTCGTCGATATCGGTCAGGAAAAGAGCGCTTTCCTCCATGCCTCCGACCTGCTCGAGCCCGACGAGGACGAGGAGCCGGACGACGAGGAGCCGGACGATCCCGCGGAGGCTGGACAGCCCGCCGCCACCGAGTCGGCAGCAGAGGAGCTAGTCACCGAAGAGGCCGGCCAGGAGCGGAAGGGTGGCTGGCGCAGTCGGGACCGTCGGCGCCGACGGGGGAACGGTGGGGCAGCAGCCACCGAGCGGCCGGCCGGTGAAGGACGGCAGCGGGAGATCTCACCTCGCCGCGCCCTCCCGAACATCCAGGACATCCTCAAGAAGGGTCAGAACCTCCCCGTCCAAGTCACCAAGGAACCGATCGGCTCCAAGGGATGCAGGGTCACCGCCCAGATATCCCTCCCGGGCCGTTTCCTGGTGTACATGCCCTACGCGTCGAAGGTGGGGGTAAGCCGGAAGATCGAGAGTCGCGAGCAGCGGGCCAAGCTACGCGAGATGGTCTCCAAGCTGCTGCCCAAAGATACCGGCGGGGTGATCGTCCGCACGGTGGCCGAGGGTGTCACCGAGGAGCATTTCCGGCGCGAGATCGAATCACTGACGACGCTCTGGAAGAAGATCAACCGCAAGAAGAGCTTCGTCCGGCGTGCGCCGGCACTGCTTCAGCGCGAGACCAGCCTCACCCGCGGTATCATCCGCGACCTGTTCAGCGCCAAGGTGGACGCCCTCCATGTAGACATGAAGGAGCTGTACAACGAGATCGAGCAGTACCTTCAGCAGATCGATCCGGACCTGATGTCCCGGGTTCACCTCTACACCGACGCCACCCCCCTGTTCGACAAGTTCGACATCGAGTCGGAGATCCGCGACCTGTTCAAGGCCCGGGTCGAGCTTCCGACCGGCGGCTCCCTGGTCATCCAGCCGACCGAGGCGCTCATCAGCATCGACGTGAACACGGGACGCTATACCGGCAAGAAGGATCCCGAGAAGACGATTCTTCGGACCAATCTCGAGGCCGCACGCGAGATCGCCCGGCAGATTCGGCTGCGCGATATCGGCGGCATAATCGTGTGCGACTTCATCGACATGGAGACGCGATCGAATCGCGAGAAGGTGCTTCAGGAGCTCCGGACTCACCTGGGAAGGGACCGGGCCCGGACGAAGGCGCTGGCGGTCTCCGAGCTCGGACTGGTAGAGATGACCCGGCAGCGGGTGCGGCCGTCACTTTGGCACTCGATGACGACGGACTGTCCCACCTGCGCCGGCACCGGCCGGGTCTTCACCCCTGAAGTGGTCTCTCGCCGTCTGGAGCGTGCGCTCAGGCGGGCGGGCCACGAGCGGCGCGAGCGCCAGCTCACCGTCCGGCTACACCCCGAGGTGGCACTTTACCTCCTGGAGGAGGAGCCTAGGCTGCTTCAGAGCCTCACCAAGATGACCGGCGTGGATATCGAGCTGCGGGATGATCCCATGATGCGGCTGGACGAGTTTCGGCTGATGAGCCGGCCGGCCGGACGAGATGTGACGGATCTCTACGCGGTCGCGTAAGAAGGCGAGGCAGCGGGGAGGCGGGGAAGCCAAACCACGCCGGAATTGATGTTTGGCCCTTGTCCCAAATACCATGCCTGTCTACTTTTACGGGCTAACTTTCCTTTGGTACCTCAGTCAGGAATCAGCATGTACGCGATTTTTCGCGCGGCGGGCAAGCAGTTTCGGGCAGAGAAGGGGAAGACCCTTCGCCTCCCGCTCATGAGCGCCGAGGCCGGATCCAAGGTCACCTTCGATGAAGTGCTCCTGTCGTCCGATGGCGAGACGATCAAGGCCGGCACGCCCCTGGTCAAGGGAGCCAAGGTGATGGCCGAGGTGGTCGGAGACGGCAAGGAACCCAAGATCTACGTATTCAAGTTCAAGCGGCGGAAGAATTACCGGCGC
>JAXDMF010000415.1:0-5724 GCA_034666205.1 Gemmatimonadales bacterium | reverse complement strand
CGGCCTTGCGGCCGAGCGACCGGAGCTGGTAAACCACCTCGAGGGGACGCTCGGGATCCCGATAATCCACCGCGGTGACGTCGGTCAGGTAATTGAACTCCTGGCCCGAGGTGTCCTTCAGCCATGCGAGGACATCGTGCACGCGGTCCCGGCTCACATAGACGATGGTCTGGCCGGAGGAGACCAGATGGCGCTCGACGGATGGGCCGAACTGGGAGCGGAGGGCCGAGATGGAGGGCGATACCTCGCTCATCTTTCCAGCTCCTCATCCCGAGGATCACCGACCCGAAGCGCAGCGACGGGGAGGTGTACAGGCAGTAGGTCCCTCGCTTCGCTCGGAATGAGGATCCCGTGGTCTACAGACATTAGGAGGATCGTGTTTGCGAGATGGAGTTGCCGAAAGGCTCGCTGAGCTCGTCGACCCGCTCCGCCGGGAGGAAAAGTCCCGACGATCCGACGAGCTTCTCCACCCGGAGCGAGTCGTCGGTGAAGGTCTCCCCCTTGATCTTCTTCTGGAGGAGGAGGATCCCGTACATCAGACCCTCCGGCCGTGGCGGGCAACCGGGCACGTAGACGTCCACCGGAATGATGGTGTCGATACCCTGCACCATCGAGTAGTTGTCGAAAATGCCCCCAGTCGAGGCACAGGCCCCCATCGAGATCGACCACTTCGGCTGAGGCATCTGATCCCAGACCCGCCGGATGACCGGGGCCAGCTTGAACGGCAGCCGGCCGGCGCAGATCAGCACATCGGCCTGGCGGGGAGAGAAGCTCTGCCGCTCCATGCCGAAGCGCGCGATGTCGAAGCGACTGGCCGCGGTGGCCATGTACTCGATGGCGCAGCAGGCCGTGCCGAACGGCATGGGCCAGAGCGAGTTCGAGCGGGCCCAGTTGGTCAGGAAATCGAGCCGGGTGGTGATCCAGTTCGGTGAGACCGCGGAGACGGTCGTGGTGTCGTCGTGACCGGTTGCTGGATTGCTCAATCCCATTGCAGCGCTCCACGCTTCCAGAGATACACATACCCCACGGCCAGGATGAGCATGAAGACGAACATCTCGACGATGAGGAGGCCGGCCATCGAGCCCAGTTGGCGGAACGCCACGGCCCAGGGGATCATGAACACCGTCTCGATGTCGAAGATGATGAAGAGCATCGCGACGAGGTAGAACTTGACCGAGAAGCGTTCCCGCGCGTCGCCGAGGACCGGCATGCCCGACTCGTAAGGCGCGATTTTGGTCGGGGTGCGCCGGTAGGAGGAGAGGATATGGGAGACGCCCAGCATGAGGATCGCGTTGGCGACCACGAACACGATCAGGATCAGGAGCGGGACATAGGGCTGAAGCATGCGGTTCAAAAGCTCGCTTTAGTGAAATTTTTCACTTAGGTGTCGAAATTAACCGCGTCCCGGATGCGATTCAACCGCCGCCGCCGAGCCCTGGGCGGTGCTGGTTCCGACCCCCATCCTGAAGGACGACGTCGGCCCTGGGACCGGAAAGCGCCCGCCAACGAGCACCAGCATCGGGAATCGGCGCTATGATTCGGCATGGCTGATCCACCTGAAATGGAACCCAGTCGCCTGCGCGCAAGTGCCAGCTACTCGGCCGCTGTCCGGAACATGCTGGTCTTGAGCGCCGTCGTTATCACGCTGCTGCCCATTCCGGTCGGCTACTTCGGGATCCTTCCCGCCTATCACGATCACGCGCGTTTCCTTCTCTTCTACGCACCATTCCTCTGCTTGATGACGATGTCCTATCTGTTCTACGTTCGAGACTCGCTCGGACGGGCCATGTTCGCGGACGTGTTGGACCCACCACCGCCTGGGGACCCCTATTACCGGGAGGCGCTGGGCGAGTCGCTTGGGCGCCGGTTCCGCGGGGTCAAGGGTGTGATCCTGATGATTCTCCCTGCTCTCCTGGTGATCGCCTCCATGTACAGCGTGTCCCGGTATCTTGGCGTCCTGGACCAATCCGTTGCGCTCGCGACCGACGTCTACATCAGTCGGGCCGACGTCGAGGCGGAGAGCGGAATGGTCAAGGGTGAGGAACGGAGACTGGGGACCAGGGCGCCCGGAGTACCCGGGGCGAGCTCGAGAAGGCGAATCTCCCCCTTGCCCGGGCCAGCCGACACGCTACCGCAAGCCTCCGATACGACGGGGATTCGCCAATACGTGCTCCGCACATCCAGGATCGACGGCATTCCGCGGGTGGTCGAGCTCACCGGATGGTACATCAGCTCTTTCCTGGCACTGCTGATCGCCGTGACTTTGATGGCGCTGAAGGAGTATGCCAAGGAGGCGCTACAGCTCTCGGAGCACGACCTCGTGTTCGGGCGATACTATCGGAGTGGCGCGAGCGAGTAACGAGTATGCAGACAGGATGGCGAATGCGGGCTCGGCGGTGGCGCTCAGGAAATGTCCTCTAAGGACATTTCCGGGGTTGACAGGCCTGAGCCAATTGGTCATCGTACGACGTCGCGAGCTTTCATGAAAACGAGACGGCCCGTAATTCCCGAGGCCGTTCCATCGCGACCTGGACGAGCAGCCCCCGAGTTCCAGCATTCCCTAAGAACCAAACAATCGCTTAGCCGAAGCAACGCTCCTCTCGGGTGGACCACGTCCATTCGAGAACAAGTTGCGCCCCCTTTCTTCTGGGGGAGAAACCGAGCTGTGCCGGAGGCACACCTGCGAGGCGGGGTCGAGATGACGCCACCTCGAGGCTGCCGGCCCGGGACATTTGCCTTGGCACTGGCCATTTGGGAGCATGCTCGGATTGTACAAAAATTGCACTGCCTTTGGGGCAGTTATAGTCACCGCGTTTGCTGCCAAGCCCTTGGCTGGAACGCAATTATCGTATCGGGTAAATGGAGTGGTTCTTGCACTCGCAAGTCCTGCTTCCCCGAGCCACAACATCGCAAAACGCTGCTCAGAGCAAAGCCTGCCGAAAGGCGGCGACGCAGAGCCACGGGGCTTCGATGCATTCATCTGCATCATGCCAGCCGAGCCGCCAGCGTAGGGACCTTCCCAAGGTCGCCCTTCGCTGGCGGCCTAGTGTTTCATCTTCTAGAGCGGGAGTCCGCTCGTGAGGAGCTGGCAGATGACCTATACCTACAAACTGGCGAGCCGCCTGGCTCGCCTCCGAGCCTGCGCCTTCGCCCTGAGCGCCGCGTTTTCAGTGGCCTGCACTTCAGGCGATGGTGACGCTCTGAGCCCGAACACCAGCAACGGCGAGTACTCCATAGTGGAGGCCTTACGAGGCCGTAACAAAGACCATATCAAGCAACGCATGGTGTCGTTCAGGGTAATGCCAGACACGGCGAACCTCGAGCCGATGGACACTACCACCTTCTCTGCTCTGGCAAAGCTGAGCGATGGCAGTAGCACGAGTGTCAAGGTCAACTGGAGCGCCAGCGGCGGTACCATTGATTCGACCGGAAAGTTCACGGCATACAGCAGGCCGGGTACCTTTCACGTGGTCGCCACCACGCTGACCGGGACTCTGCGCGACACCGCGGTGGTGATCGAGGCCACCCCCATCGACTCCACCCCCGTGCCGCCGCCAGCACCGGCGCCACCTCCCGGACCCACGGCGACACTGACCAAAATCACACTCACGCCGGCGAGTATCTCGCTCACCAGCGGCGCCACCCAGCAATTTACGGTGGCCGGCACGTGGAGCGACGGGGGAGCCGGGGCGGTCATCGCCAGCTACAGTGCCACCGGCGGAACCATCAGCTCCACTGGACTGTACTCGGCCGGTTCGGCAGCAGGCAGCTACCGCGTGATCGCGACCGACGAGACTGGCTCATTGGCTGATACGGCACTGGTGACTATTCAGCCGCCTTCGGCGACACTAACCAAGATCACACTCACGCCGGCGAGTGTCTCGCTCACGAGCGGCGCCACTCGGCAATTCACGGTGGCCGCTACCTGGAGCGACGGCAGCGCCAAAGCCGTCAGCGCCTCCTATAGTGCGACGGGGGGAACCATCGGCTCCACAGGACTGTACTCGGCTGGTTCGGCAACGGGCAGCTACCGCGTGATCGCAACGGCTGACTCATTGGCCGATACTGCGCTGGTGACTATCGAGTCGCCCCCCGCCCCGCCGCCGTCCTCGGGCTGCAGCACCGATAAGTCGAACCTGACCTTCGCAGGCAGTTTCGAGGCACCAGAGCCCTGGTCCACGTGGCGCATTGGTGAGGCGACGCTCTACCCCAGTGAGACCTGGGCGCTCAACGCGGTAGCCGATCCAGCGCGCGAGTGTGATCAGTCCGCTCGGATCGAGCTTCGCAAGACCGATGGCGTCATCGCGGGGAATCATCGTCACGAGATCAAGCTACAGAACACCGGAGCTATCGGTGGGAACGGCGGGGTGCCGGTGCCCACGGGCGTGACCCCGATCGGTCATCTGGGCAGTGAAGTCTGGTGGGGCTGGTCGGTCTATATCCCGAGTGACTGGACCTTCGAGACGGGTTACGCGCCGGAGACAATCATGCAAGTGGCCGCGGCAGGCCGGAGTCCGGCGTTCGAGATACAGGTAGACGGTGCCGACTTCAAGACGTACACCCGCTCCGGGTACGGCACCCAAGGCGCATCCACGATCAAGACGACCCGGACTTCCACCACGCCCATTAGCCGCGGGGCCTGGACGGATTTCGTGGTGCATGCCAAGTGGAGCGCGGGAAGCGATGGAGTGCTCGAAGTCTGGAAGAACGGCGCTCAGATCGTTGACTGGACCGGCCCAACCGCCTACAGCGATTGGACCTCCGCGCCTTACGCGAAATGGGGAGTTTACAAGTGGTCGTGGGGCGGGTGCTGTAGCTCCAACGTATCGACGCGTGTGCTCTACCTGGACGCTGTCCGGGTGACCGACGGGGCGCATGGGAACTATGCCGTAGTCGCACCCCGCTAGTAAGCGACTCTTCGAATGCACCCCGGCCGTCAGAGTTCTGGCGGCCGGGGTGAGTCGTTTCCTGGGGAAAATGCCTTGTGGCGTGTGGGTGGTAACCGTATGTTGAGGAGATCCGAGTCCAGAATTCTTCTTCCCTTTATACCACCCGCTAGATCCCCTTCCTGTGGTGACATCCACTGAAGCACTGCTGGAAAGCCTCGTTCGAACCCGGCGCATTTTTGCCGCAGCAACCAGCTCGCCACCATATCTCGACATCAGCGCGCTACAATCGCTCCAAGACGAGCACCCCTATCCTCCTGAATATGGCTATGACGCGGACACCCTCGAACGGCGAGGAGAAGGACGGGCCGCACAGATCCTGGGTCTCCCGGGAGCGCAGGAGTCACAATCCTTCCTGGAGCTTGCCTGTTCGGATGGAATGGTGAGCTGCGGTCTCTGCCGAGCGGGAAAGACAGCAACGGCTATCGATGCCAGCAATGCCAGATTCGATGAGCGAGCGCCGCGTGAAGGAGTAAGTCTCCTTGAAATGGATGCAACCGACTTGCAGTTGGGGGCTGAAAGCGTTGACTTCGTATTCTCCTATAACGCCTTCGAGCACTTTGCCTCCCCCGAGAGGGTGTTGCGGGAGGCACTCCGAGTGGTCAATAAAGGGGGCCACATCTACCTGGAGTTTGGACCCCTCTATTATTCGCCGTTCGGTGAGCATGCGTATCGTTCAATCACGGTCCCTTACTGCCAGTTCCTCTTTCCCAAGGACCTGATCAACGACTTTGCGACTCAACACGGCTTGACCCCCATAGATTTTAGTCATGTGAAC
>JAXDMF010000414.1:0-4212 GCA_034666205.1 Gemmatimonadales bacterium | reverse complement strand
TTGTACTCGACCGGATCTTCCGACGTCATGATGTTGACTTCGGGGGTGTTGATCCGGGAGAGCGCTGAGTAGAGCGTGGTGGTCTTGCCGGAGCCGGTCGGTCCGGTAACGAGCACCATGCCGTACGGATTGAGGATGGCCTTCATCAGATCCTTCTCCGCCTTCACTTCGAACCCGAACTTGGTCAGGTCGAGCGTCAGGTTCCCCTTGTCGAGGATTCGGAGCACGATCTTCTCGCCGAACAGCACCGGCAGCGTCGAGACGCGGAAGTCGATGACCCGGCTTCCCATCTTGAGCTTGAGCCGGCCATCCTGGGGAACCCGCCGTTCGGCGATGTTGAGCTGAGAGAGAATCTTGACGCGGGACGTGAGCGCCGCCTTCATCTTGAGTGGCGGCCGCATGATCTCGAGCAGCGAGCCGTCAATCCGGTAGCGGACCCGGATCTCGTGCTCGAAAGGCTCGATGTGGATGTCGCTGGCCCCCCGGCGCACGGCGTCGGTGAGCAGGCCATTGATCAGCTTGACGACGGGCGCGTCGTCGATCTGCGCCTGAGTGACCGTCTCATCTTCCTCTGCCTCGACGACCTCGACGTCCTCGCCGGTATCCTCCATGTCCTTGAGGATGCTCTGCAATTGCTGGTCAGAGGACTCGTAGTGCTTCTCGATCAGGTTGCGGAGGGTGTACTCCCCCGCGATGACGGGAAACAGGTCGAAGCGAGTGATGAACTTGAGGTCTTCGAGCAGGCCGAGATCGGTGGGATCGGCCATGGCGACCGTGAGCGTTCGTCCCTCCCGTTTCAGCGGGAGGACCACGCTCTTGGTGGCCATTTCGGCGGGGACCAGCTTGATGATCTTGGGATCGACCTCGAACCGGGTGAGATCGACCGCGGGCATTCGATACTGGCGGGCGAGCACCTTGGTGATCTCGAGCTCCTGAACAAGCCCGAGCTTCACCAGCACGTAGCCGAGCCGGTGCTTGCTGTTCTTCTGCTCCGTCAACGCCTGCGCAAGCTGCTCGCGCGTAACGAGGCCTTCACGGAGGAGAATTTCGCCGAGCCGATCACCACCGGCTGCTGCCGTCGCCATGATCTCTTTGGTTTGGGGACAGAGATAGTCAGGAGGTAATATCGGCCGGTTGCGCCGGGAACCTTAGCCGGAGATCAGCGGACGACCACCGTTTCCTTGAGGCGGGCCAGGACCGCCCGACTCAGACCCGGCACACCGGCGAGCCCTTCGACAGCGGCAAACTCCCCGTGCTCCTCACGATACCGGACTATGGCTCGAGCCTTTGCCGGACCGATTCCGGGTAAGGCGTCCAACTCCGCAAGGCTGGCGGTGTTGATGTTCAGTGGGGCAGCGGGGCAGCGGGGCAGCGGGACAGGCGAAGTGAAACAAGGCCCTCCAGGTGCAACCGGGCCAACTGCCCCGCCGCCTCCACCCGCTTCGCGGGTACCCGGCCCAGCCGCCCCGCTAAACACCACGTGCGGGCCGATAGTCTTGAGCAGGCCGGGCCCAATCCCGGCCACCCGGTCCAGGCCCTCCAGGCTGCCGAACGGGCCGTGCGCTTGCCGGTCGGCAACGATGGTCTTGGCCAGCCGGGGCCCCACCTTGGGCAGCCGGGCCAGCTCGCCTGCCGGGGCGAGATCCACATCGATACGCTCATCCTGTGCCAGCGGGCGGCCCTGCCGCATGGCGCTGTCTCGCTGGGCCACAGGCGACTCGGCCCCGAGGGCGGCGAGCAGCTGCACCCCGCCGGCCGGCTCACCGGGCTTGGTAACCAGGTAACGGACCCCCTGGCCAGCCACGGCCAGGGCGAGAAGAAGCAACAAGGCCCGGCGCTCTGGAGTGGGCATGGAAGACGGTACGGCGGTATGGCGGTAAGGCGGTAGGCGTTTTTATGCGGGGAAGGACGGGAAAGGCGGGAAGGACGGGAAGGAGACTTCCCGCCCTTCCCGTCATTCCCCTCCTTCCCGTCTTACAAGCGCCACGGCCACATCCCCGACCACCTGGAGACTGGCCGCGCTCACCTTATCGATCGTGTCATACTGCGTGTGCCAGGCAGGGTAATCGAAGTCCACCACGTCTATTGCACGAATGCCCTTCTTCTGCAGCTCCAGATGGTCGTCGATGAGAGTATGTCTGGGTGAGCTGATGAAATAGCCGCCATAGCCCAGATCCTTGGCGGTGTCCCAGACGACCTCTACGACCTCGGGTGCGCCGACCAGGGAGTTGCCCTCCTGGTAGATCTGGAGATCCTTGTCACCGATGAGGTCGAACAGCACCGCGTACAGCGGCTTTCCCCCGAGCTGATGCGCTCCGTAGTAGCGCGATCCGATCAGGACATCGTTCGGTGTCTTGGTGAAGTCGCCATAGTCCTCCCCGTCTACGAAGAGAAGATCCACTCCGATGGCGGGTGGAGTTCGCTTGAGCACCTCGGCCACGCCGAGCAACAGCGCCACCCCCGAGCCCCCATCGTTGGCGCCAAGCACCGGCTTGGTAGAGTCCGTCGACTGGGGGCTGTCGGCGACCGGCCGGCTGTCCCAATGGGCCAGCAGGAGGATCCGCTTCTCCGCGGCGGGCTTGAACCGGGCGATGAAATTCGTCAGCGGAAGGGTGTCACCCTTTGCCGTCACGTGCTTCCACTCCTGAACCACGAGGGTGTCCGCCCGCTGGCGCAGGAGGCTGTCGAGCCACTCACCCATGCGCCGATGCGCTTCGGTCCCGGGAATCCTCGGGCCGTAGGCCACCTGGCTCCGGATGTAGCCCAGAGCGGTCTCGCCATTGAACTCCTGTGGCGGCCGCTGCTTCTCTCTACAGGCGGAGAAGAAGAGGACGGAGAGGATGACGGGAAAGACGGGAAGGGCGGGAACGATTCGGCGCATTCTGTAACCTAGTTGGAGATGAGTTCCACTGTATTCTTTCCCGTCCTTCCCGTTCCCTCGCTCCGCTCGGGACAGGCTCTTCCCCTCCTACCTATAGTCCCCCGCGTAGAGCGACAACTGGAACGACAACAGCAGGAAGATCTGCGAGGTCCGGCGGCTGAGATGACGAGCGTCATTGATCGAATAGCCAAACTGGAGGCCGCCGGTGACAGTCTTGAGAAAATCGGTATCGAGCCCGCCACGAACCTCCTGCCGACGAACGTCGGTGATCACAGTACAGTCGCTGCCGGATCCCTGCTCGAGGCAGGTCAGAGTCTTGGCTGAGACGGCCGTCAAGGTGGAGCGCACTCGCTTGCGAATCCGGCTCAGCGAGGCCGGCAGGGCAAACGAATAGCTCAGCGTGCTGGTCAGGTCGTTCTGGTCCAGCACGGTGGCGTTTCCGTTGTTCTCGGTTCGCTGGGAGCGAGTGGAGTACGCGGTCGTCAGTCCCAGGCCATTCCTGAACGAGAGTTGAAGGTCGGGAGTGAAGGTAGAGGATGAGGTTGCGCTCCGCGCCCCTGCGCCTTCGAGGCTGGGTTGGGTCGAGGTACCTTCGCGGCGGCGGAGACCCGCACTGGTCGCCACCAGCGAGAGGGGACCGCCGGAGAAGGTGTGGGTCCACCGCAGAGTTCCCACCGGCCACTCTCGCTGCCGGCTCGTGGTCTCGGTGAAGCCGGTGGCCACCTGCTGGAAACGGTCGGTCCGGGTGAGCGAGTAGGAGACCGTCGCACTGAACCCCAGGGGCAGCTCTGCCCCGGTCCCCAGTGTGGCTGTTCTGGTCTCGGTGGCGCCGCGGGCGCTCTCCCCCTCCTGAGCGAGGAACTGGTCCCGTCCACCCAGGCCGAGCATGAAGCCGAGGCCGGGGTCGAACGCGTTCAGGTCGTAGGTGGACCCCCGGATGAGCCTGCTGCTGAAATCCACCGGCCGTATTCGTGCCACTGCCCGCCCTACCCCGCTGCTGTCTCCCCAGAGCTGGCGGAGCGCACGCGACAGATCCACCGACACTCCGATGTCCCGGACCCGACCGTTATTGAGCGTCTGGGGAAGAATGAACGCGCCGCTGTCGCCATCGGCCTGCACCGGAGCGCGGCTGGTCAGCGTGCGGGAGAGCAGAAAGTTGCTCGAGGTCGTGAATCGGGGCCGAAGCCACGAGCTCAGCCTCGGCGTGAGTGCCAGGGTGGTCGTCAGTGTCCGGTCGCGCTCCACGCCGATCGGCACTCCCAGGAGAAAGCGACGCTCGGCATACGCCAACCGTCCGAGCGAGGTCGAATCGGGATAGACCCGGAGGTCGC
>JAXDMF010000413.1:0-6196 GCA_034666205.1 Gemmatimonadales bacterium | reverse complement strand
GAGGTAAGAGGTAAGAGGGGTGAGAGATGAGAAGTGGGTTCGCGACGCTCTTTTTTCCCGCTCACCTCTTACTTCTCACCTCTTACCTCTCACTTCTTACTCCGCCCGTCCGCCCTGCCCGCCTGCCCGCCTTCCCTTGGGCACCCCTCTTGCACTCCCTCCCAAGTTGATAGGCGCTTCCCCGCGCCAACCGGTAACCCACATTGAAGTTGACCGCGTCTCCCACGACTCTCCGTGGCGCGTCTGGCAACGCGCCTTGCTCTGCGCACTCGGTTCCTGCCACCTGATCCCAAACTCTCACCCGTTCGAGCCCAGCGCCTCGGTCGGCAGCCGCCCGTCGTTCGATCTGGTCCTGGCGACCGGAATCATCCACTAACCCCGTACCCGAGCGCGTCCATGCGAAGACCACTGCTCATCGTCGGTGCTGCACTCCTGGCAGGCGCGCTCCTCTGCCGTTATGTCGTCGCCGACCGCTTGCTGCCGCGAATTCCACCGGGGTGGCGAAGTGCCTCCTCGTATGTGGGGACCATGACATATCCGGATTCCGTGACCGGCGTCCTACCCGAGCGGGACGTGCTCAGCGTGTACGACCGGGCGATGACCGTGGTGTCGGACGCCGGGCGGCCGGACTCCATCACCGTGGAAGATCTTTACACCATCCATGATGCGTTCTCGGGCAGCGTCATCTGGGAGTACAAGACCCGAGCGGTCGTGGACCCCGCGACCGGGGCGCGCCTGGAGCCGGAGTACCGGGGCGACTACGTCGTGTTCCCCAGGAATGTGCAAAAGGGTGAGTACCGGCTCCGAACCAGCTATGTAAATGGAATCCCGCTCCGCTACGAAAGCACGGAGAAACTCGACGGACTGGAGACGTACGTATTCGGCTACACTGGCCGAGGTGAGTATACCGAGTCGTACGCGGGATCGGCGGAATTCGCGGGCATCAAAGTCCCCCGGGGCCAGGAGATCCGCTGCGCCGACGACCAGTTCTCCTATCGGGTCTGGGTCGAGCCGGTCACCGGTGCCATCGTAAAGCTGGCCGAGGCGTGCCCCTCCGGTGATTACGTGTTCGACAGCTCCAGTGGCAAAAGGCTCCAGGCCATCGGGCGCTGGGGCGGCGTCACATCGGGCGATGCGCTGGCTCGCCAACTGGCGGAAGTCCGGCGCCAGCGGGTCACGAGGCTCTGGGCAGGCACCTACGGGCCGCTCAGCCTTGGTGGGGCCGCCCTCATCGTCCTGGCTTTCGGCATACGGCCCCGCCGCAGGAGAGAGTTCGCGTGAAGACGCGAGGGCTGACACTCTCCTCCAAGGCCACCGCCTTCGTTGGTGGGGCGCTCCTCCTGGTGCTGGCCCTGGTGGCCGGATTGCAGTACCACACCACCAAGGCGCAATTATATGGCCGCATGGAGGAGGCGTCCGGAAATCTGCTGGAGGTCCTGGAGGACCTCCTGGCCGAACGCCCTGAGCTGGTCCGTGGGCCCGAGCTCGGGCGGATCCTGGTCCGCTTCGCGGGCGAAGTGGCCAACGTGGAGCGAGTCCTGGTGGTCGACCACAAGGGCCGGCTCCTGGCCAGCTCCGAGCCGGGGCTTCGAGCGCGGCGCGATACCACTTTCGCATCCCTGGCTGGACGCACGGAACCGGAACGGTATTTCCATGAGGAGAACGGCCGCCCCCATTTCCGGCTGGTGCGGCCGTTTCAGGGCGCCTACGACCCGGCGCGCAGCAGCAACGTCGCGGGCCTGCTGGTGCTCGACACCGACCTGTCGGCGATCGATGCCCGGATCGCGTTCGACTTCGCCCGAAACATGGCCACGGCAATCGCCGCGCTCCTGGGCGTTACCGTTATCCTCGTCCTTCTCACCCGCCGCTACTTCGTGCGTCCGATTCGCGAATTGGCGGAAGCCACTGCCCGGTTCGGCGCCACCGGCAGCGCTCCCCAGGTGACGCTTCGGACCGGAGACGAGCTGGAGCTGCTGGCCGACGCGTTCAACCACACAATGGAGCTGCGCCAGCGGGAGGAGGAGACGCTCCGGGCGAGCGAGCAACGCCACCGGGTGCTGTTCGAGCACAGCCCAGTACCAATGTTCGTCCACGACAAGGAGACGCACGCGATCCTGGCCGTCAACGTGGCCGCCGAGCGGCAGTATGGCTACACCCGCGATGAGCTCCTCGTCCGCACCATCGCCGATCTTCAGCAGGGCAATGGCGAGGGCGAAGGCTCAACGCCTCCAACCCAGGCGCCGGATGGACCCGCCGACTCGAAGCACGTGACCAGGACCGGCCAGGTCATGGATGTCGAGGTGCATGCGCACCCGGTCGAGTTTGGCGGCCGGCCGGCGGTGCTCACCACCATTCGCGACATTACCGAGCGCAACCGATTGCAGGAGACCGAGCGCCGGGCCCGGGAGGCCGCCGAGGCCGCGAGCCGGGCCAAGAGCGACTTCCTGGCCAACATGAGTCACGAGATTCGCACCCCAATGAACGGCGTGATGGGAATGCTGGACCTGGCGATCGACACCGATCTCGATCCCGAGCAGCGGGAGTACCTCGAGATCGCCAAGGGCTCGGCCGACTCGCTCCTCACCGTCATCAACGATGTGCTCGACTTCTCCAAGATCGAGGCCGGCCGGCTGGACCTCGATCCGATCCCCTTCCGGTTAGGCGACAGCGTTGCTGACATGACCAGCACCCTGGCATTCCGGGCCCACAAGAAGGGGCTCGAGTTCGTCGTGGAGATCGCCCCCGACGTGCCCGACACGCTGGTGGGCGACGTCGGGCGCCTGCGGCAGATCGTGACTAATCTGGTAAGCAATGCCATCAAGTTCACCGAGCGGGGTGAGTTGGTCCTGCGGATAGGCGCCCTGTCGTCCGACGCCGAGAGCCTGATGCTCCAGGTGGCGCTCTCTGACACCGGGATCGGGATCCCGGCCCAGAAGCAGGCCATGATCTTCCAGGCGTTCACCCAGGCCGACACCTCCACCACCCGTCACTACGGCGGCACCGGGCTGGGACTCGCGATATCCGCTCAGCTGGTCGAACTGATGGGCGGCCGGATCTGGCTCGAAAGCGAGGTGGGCCGGGGGAGCACCTTCTACTTCACGGCGCGCCTGGCCCTGCCGGCTCACGGCGATGTGACGGCTCTGCCGCAGGTGACGACCGATCTGCAGGGCCTGCCGGCGCTCATCGTGGATGACAATGCGACCAACCGCCGGATCCTGGAGGACCTGCTTGGGTCGTGGGCCATGGTGCCCGCGACCGCTAGCGATGGCCCAGCGGCGCTGGCGGCACTCGATCGGGCTCGCGCGGCTGGGCACCCGTACCGGCTGATCCTGCTGGATTCCCAGATGCCGGGGATGGACGGATTCGCCCTGGCGGAGGAGATCGCGCGGACGGCCCATCGGGACGCCGCCCGGGTTATGATGCTGACCTCCGGTGGCCAGCGGGGCGACGGAGCCCGCTGCCGGGCGCTCGGCATCAGTGCGTACCTGCCCAAACCGATCCGGCAGACGGATCTGCTCCGCGCGATCCGCATGGCGCTCTCCGCGTCCGGCACCGGCACGCTCATCACCCGCCACTCGCTGGTGTCCCCGGTGGCCGAACGCCAACCTTCGGCCGCGCGCCAGTTGCACGTGCTGGTCGCCGAAGACAACCAGGTGAATCAGCAGCTTGCCTTCCGTCTCCTGGAGAAGAAAGGGCATCGGGTCACGCTTGTTGCCAACGGCCGGGAGGCGGTCGCAGCAATCGAGCGGGAGCAGTTTGACCTGATCCTGATGGACGTTCAGATGCCGGAGATGAGCGGGCTGGAGGCCACTGCCGCGATACGTAGTCGGGAGAACGGCGGCAGCCGCACCCCCATCATCGCGATGACCGCCCGGGTCCTCAAGGGAGATCGGGAGGAATGTCTGGCCGCAGGGATGGACGATTACGTTTCCAAGCCGCTTTCCCCGAAGGCGCTGTTCCAGGCGGTCGACGCCGCCACCGCAGGGCCTCCGCGGCCGAGCCAGGAACCGCTCGCGGCCATTGGAGACGGACTGGTAGCCCATATGGGGGGAGACCGGGCCCTTCTGCGGGAGCTGGCGGCGGTCTTTCTGCAGGACTATCCGGCGCGCCTTGCCGCCGTGCGTGCTGCCGTGGGGCAGCGTGACCCGGGGGCACTTGAGGCCGCGGTGCATGCTCTCCGAGGCGCGGCGGCCAACTTCGGGGCGGACGAGGCGGTCGCGGCAGCGATGCGACTCGAGACGATGGCTCGGGAGCGGAATCTCGGCGGGGTCGAGGCTGCGTTTGCCGAACTGTTCGGGTGCATGACCCGATTCACCGCCGATCTCCGGGCACTGACAGCGGAAGGAGATCTCTCGCTGAGCCCGGGATGACAGTGGCCCCGGGGCTCATAGACGGAAGGTCCGGCTGGGCCGGCATCGTCAGCGGCCCGTTCACCGCCGAGCGCAGAGCGGAATTGTGAGACGTGAGAGGTGAGAGGTGAGAGGTGAGAGGTGAGAAAAGGACGGGACCTCCCTCTCACTCTTCTGCTACCGCGGCGTAAGGGTGATGGTCAGCGGCACATGATTGGAAGGCCCATTCCAGGCGACGCATCCGTTCGCCCCTGACTCGGCGTATGTAATGGGGTCGGCGCTGGTCTGGTGCATTTGGGGGCCATAGGGAAACAGGAAGCCTTGGGGGAACTGGAGCAGGACGTAGCGCTGCTCGTAGAACGGCCCCACGGTTCGGATCTCACCGTCGTCGAATGTCTGGTGCAGCGTCGTGGACAGATGCAGCGTCCATTGTGCGCCATAGTCACCATACCGGGTGACCGAATCGACCACGAAGTGGCCCGTCTGTGTCTGCAGGTACCGGCCGGCCCACCCCGTGCCCGGCACGTCTTCCCAAGGAGCACCGGGAGCGGACGAGCAGGTCCAGTCCCCCACCGCGCCGATGAACTCCTGAATGCTGCGAAGCACGACCACGCGCTGAAGGAAGGCCACCCCATTGATTCGAAGGGTGACGACAGTATCCGTCTCCTCATGCGATTGCACCGTCGTTCCCCCCGAGACCAGCAGCGGTGTCGGCGCATCCACACTGAGCGTCTGCACCGCCACAGGATTGCCCCAACTGTCGGTCACCGAGACGATGTTCGCTGCGAGATCGGCTGGTTCGTCAAGCAGGCGTTGGATCTCTGTTTCCACGTAGTGGACTTCCCATGGGCCTGCCGGGAGCACCGTGGCGGTGATGGTGTCCTTCCCGACCGACGCCGAGCCCAGGACCCCAACTATGAGATGCCGAGTCCCAGTCAGGCCGTAAACTCTCCAGATCACCTCTGCCCGCCCGGCCGAATCGGTTACCACATGTCCGGATGGATCCCCTGATTGATAGTTGAGCGGAGGCTCGGAGCCGGCTTCCGCCAGCACAATCGATCGGCCTGGGGAGCCATGACCATTGACGTCCAGCACCTCGATTACGACGGGTGTCGAAAGCGCCGCGCCGGCCGTATCGGTCTGGCCGGCTCCTGCGATGATCCGCACCGACGCCACGGCGGGAGGAGGCTGGGCCCCCGGATCCGTCGGGGCGTCTCCACCGCACGCGCCTGCCACGGTCACCAGTGCAGCGAGAAGGACGGCCGGTGCTCGGATGGACATCAGCTCTGGCCCTCCACCTTCGTGGCCGGCAGGCTCCCCGAGGTCCAGCAATAGGCGACGCCGTCGACCGACATCCCGCAGAACCGGCCGGACGAGACGTCGATTCGGGTCAGGGCCTCGGGGATCTGGATGCGAACCGGATTCTTCCCGAACGTGTCACCCCAGCAGTACACCTCTCCGGCGTTGGTCAGGCCGCAAGTCCGATACAATCCGGCTCGGATCTTGGTGAATGCCGGTGCGCCGGGCACTGGGGCGGGGATACTGTCGATGTTGGGATACGGGAGCTGGCGGTCGCCCAGCGCGTCGCCCTGGTTATCGCCCCAGCAGAGCACGGTGCCATCGGCAGCGAGCCCGCAACCGTGCTGGCCCCCGCTCTGGACATCGACCAGCGGCGTGGGAGACAGCACCACGGTGGGCGAGTGGGAGATTTGGATCCGCGGGTAGGTGGCGAGCTGGCCGAACTCATTAGCTCCCCAGCAGTACGAATTGCCGCCGAGGCTCAGGCCGCAGGTGTGGGGACCTCCCGACTGGACGCTCGGCGACAGAGATATGGTCTCGAACAGGAT
>JAXDMF010000412.1:0-2596 GCA_034666205.1 Gemmatimonadales bacterium | reverse complement strand
GAGCTGAGGGCGTTCGTCGACGAGCAGAAGGCCACGCTCGGCAGTCGCCCGGCCACCGTCTCCTTCCGGCAGATCGTCGTCTCGCCCACGCCCTCGGCCGGTGCAAAACTCAAGGCCAAGGCCCAGGCGGACTCCATTGTACTGGAGTTGAGGAGGGGAGCGGACTTCGCTACGGCCGCTCGCCGCTTCTCTCAGGACCCGGGCTCCAAAGACCAGGGAGGCTCGCTCAACTGGTTCCGCCGCGGAGTCATGGTGCCGGAGTTCGAGCGGGTAGCGTTCGCACTCAAGCCCGGCGTGGTATCCGATCCGGTGGAGTCGCCCTTCGGCTATCACATCATCCAGGTGGAACGGGTGCAGCCCGGCGAGGTACAGGCCCGGCATATCCTCATCGTACCCCAGATCGATTCTGCCCACGTGGACAGCGCCCGAGTCATCGCCGACTCGGTCCAGAAGGCCGTGGTGGCCGGAGCTGCGTTCGATTCCCTGCAACGCATTTATCATGACCGCTCGGCCGAGCGCGATGCCGAGAGCGTGCCGGTGACCAAGTTGCCGGAGTCATATGGGAAGATCATCGGCGAGGCGGACTCCGGAGCGGTGCTCCCCGTGTTCACCATTCCTGGGGCAGGCGGGAGGGATCAGTTCGTCGTGCTTCAGGTGACCAGCCGCCGTCCCGAGGGAGAGGTCAAGTACGAGGACGTGCGCGACCGCATCCGGGACCAGCTGGGGCAGCAGCTCGCGATCCGGCGATATCTCGACCGGCTGCGAAAGGCGACCTACGTCGAGATCAGGTCCTGACGGAGAGGACGGGAAAGACGGGAAGGGCGGGAAGGACGGGAGAGACGGCTAAGCGGCCGCGATTGGCGATCGCGCTCGGCGATCCCCGTGGGATCGGCCCCGAGATCACCGCTGCCGCGCTGGCTCAACCGGTGGATGCCGAAATTACGGTGGTGGGCGCGGAAGACCAGATCGGCGCCATACCGGCGCAGCGCCGCATTGCGGTCGGCAGCTGGGGGCTCGGCAGCGGCGACGCCACTGGCGACCGAAACCGGATCATCCGCGCAGGCCGCATAGCCGGCCACGCCGTCGAGGCCGCGGCCAGGCTGGCCCTCAGCGGCGAAGTCGATGCGATCGTCACCGCTCCCGCCCACAAGCACGCCCTTCACCTCGCGGGATTCCCCTACCCCGGTCACACCGAATGGCTGGCGCAGCTGGCCGGCCAGGTAGATGTGGCCATGATGCTTGCCGCCGAGCCGGCGGCCGGAGACACTGGCGGGCATCCTCTCAGGGTCGTGCTCGTCACCACCCACGTGCCCTTCCGGGATGTGACCGCCCTCCTCACGATCGAGCGGGTCGTGCGCACCGGCCGCATCGTCGAGCGCGCCCTGCGCGAGTGGTGGGGAATCGAGAGCCCGCGGCTCGCGGTGTGCGCCTTGAATCCGCACGCGGGCGAGTCGGGTCTGTTCGGCGACGAAGAGGAGCGGATCCTGAACCCTGCGGCACGGGAGCTGGGCGCGGCGGGGGCGCTGCCGGCGGACACCGTGTTCGTCCGGGCGATGCGGGGAGAGTTCGACGCCGTGTTGGCGCCGTACCACGACGTGGGGATGACTGCGATCAAGGTGGCGGCGTTTGGCCGAGCAGTAAACGTGACGCTGGGTCTGCCGTTCCCCCGTACTTCACCGGATCACGGTACCGCGCTGGACATCGCGGGCACCGGCAAGGCGGATCCGTCGAGCATGCGTGCGGCGATCGAGTTGGCGGCGAGGCTGGCGAGACGCAAGGTAGTGGCAGCAGGCGTGGGTAGCTGAGCGACGGTGTTTATAGCAGTGCGCGGAGGAGACTCACTCTGCCGCGGTGGGGTGGGGCCTCGCTAGTTGGCGGTTCGCTCGAGCCGCTCCATCAAATCCAGATACGCATCCAATTTCAGCTTCTGACTCGCCCGGTTGGCCACCAGGACGGCGCTGCACTCGAGGACGGTCGCCCGCTCGACCAGTCCGTTCGCACGGAGCGTGTTCCCTGTGTCCACCAGATCCACGATCCAGTGCGACAAGTTGAGCAGCGGCGCCACCTCCACCGAACCGCCCACCTGCACGATATCCACTGGGCGTCCCAGGGCGGCGAAATATGATTGCGCCAGCCGGGGGTATTTGGTGGCAACTCGTGCGGTGACCCCGCCAGGCAGGGCCGGGTACGGCGATGCCGCGGGCGTGGCCACCACCAGTCGGCAGAATCCGAACCGCATCTCCAGCGGCTCGAGCACGTCCGCGCCGCTCTCCCGCAGCACATCCGTTCCCGTGATGCCGAGATCCGCGGCGCCGGCCTCGACGTAGACCGGCACATCGACCGGCTTTACCACCAGAAATTCGATCGATGGATCGCTGGAGCCGATGAGGAGTTTCCGGCCGTCCCCATTTTCGGCGATGGCGGCGCCAGCCTGGCGGAACCGCGCCACGGACGGCTCGAACAGGCGGCCCTTGGCTAGTGCGATGCGGAGCCGGCTCATACCGCCACCTCCGCGATGGTATCGATGTCCAGCGAGACGCCGACCGCAGGCATGGGGCGGCCGAAGCGGCCCATCAGGTCGTCGTATCGGCCACCC
>JAXDMF010000411.1:0-9652 GCA_034666205.1 Gemmatimonadales bacterium | reverse complement strand
AACGACGCAGAGCGCTGAACGATGTCGCTCATTGAACGTCCATCCTTACGCTCGCCATAGTGAGACGATATATCGCGGAGAACTTCGCCACGGGAGCGTTGCATGGGAGATGATGGGTCGCAGCAGCATAGGAAGCCATTATACGTTGGTATACGAGAGGCCGCCGCCACGGAATCATGCCTTCTCGGCCGGCCTCAGCTTCAACTTTGCGGCCTGGTTCACCAGGTCGGGCAGGGATGTGGCCCGCATCTTCGCCATCACCCGGCCCCGATGGACCTTAATGGTGATCTCGCTGATGCCGAGCTCCGCAGCGGCCTGTTTGTTCAGCCGTCCCGAGATCACCAGCTCCAGGACCTGCTGCTCGCGTGGAGTCAGCGACGCATAACATTGCCGGAGCTCCCCGAGCTGGGCCTGCTCGCTCCGGGCGATACGGTCACGCTCGATCGCCAGTTGAATGCCATCCAGCAGATCCTGGTCGACGAAGGGTTTGGTGAGGAACTCGACCGCTCCTGCCTTCATGGCGCGCACCGACATGGGGATATCTCCATGGCCAGTGATGAACACGATCGGAATGTCCTGGTGGAGCTCGGCCATGCGCGACTGCAGATCCAGACCGCTCAGGCCCGGTAGTCCCACGTCCAGAACGAGGCAACTGGGCACATCTGTCCTGGGGCGGGCCAGGAACTCCTGCGCGGAGACATAGACCTCCACGTTCCATCCGGCGGAGCGGATCAGGCCTGCCAGGCCCTCGCGGACCGAGGCATCGTCCTCCACGACGAAAACCATGGGAGTTGGCTCCGGCAATGGGGCTCCTGGCAGCAGTAGGTGGCGGGTCTAATGGAAAGCCTCAGCTGAATCTGGAGGGCGGCTCAGCGGATCGCCAGCAGCACGATTATGCAATGCCCTGTCCTTCGGCGCCGGTGGTCGCGTCCACGGTCACTCACGCGGTCTTCGGCGTTACAGGCTTAGTGCCGCCATCCTCCACGATAGCCGTAAAAGTGCCGCGATCTCAACGAGAAACCCAGACCGATCCCACGGCCATAACCCCACCAGGGGTCGTAGCCCCACCAACCTGGGCCGGCGTAGGGGTAGGGGTAGGAATAGAGGCCGCGAGCATACCGCTCCGAGACCAAGTAGGTCACGACGTCATAGTCGAAGTGTTGGTCGGGCGTCTTCATCCGATCAACCAGCTCGAGGAGCCCCGATTCCGCGTCGAGCAGCACCCGCGGGTCGGACAGGGCGGGGATGTCCCAGCGGCCGTTCTGGGCGAATTGATCGACTCGAAACGGTGACTCCGAGATGGCCGCGAGCACCGTGCCGGGCCCGGTGGTGTCGTCCGCCACGAAGGCCTCCCGGCCCCCCCGACCCTTGACCTCGTACTTCTTGCCGCCAGTGATCCGCTGATTGTCCCCAGGCTCGAGCGGAAACAGCACCCGGACATGGCCGGCGCCGTCGGAGCGGAGCACAATAAGATAGGCATCGTGGGCGGCCTTGGCGTACACCTTGGCGCGGTCGCCGTAGGCAAAGTTGCCGTCGTAGTTGAACCAGACACGGATAGGAGGATCTTTAGGTGCCACCGGCATCGTCCCGGGCACGGCGGTCGCGGGCAAGGCCAGCAAGAGTAATGCGGTCCACATATACCACTTTCTCCATCATTGGGCGTCGGTGACCGGGTGGGACACTAGGCGCTACTCACGACGCCTGTCATGAGAACAGAATGCTCTCCTGGGGTGTTCCCGTCGCTCACCACCAACGCACGAAGCACCGAA
This sequence comes from Gemmatimonadales bacterium, assembly GCA_034666205.1. Classification (GTDB taxonomy): domain Bacteria; phylum Gemmatimonadota; class Gemmatimonadetes; order Gemmatimonadales; family GWC2-71-9; genus CAVVWJ01. The sequence goes on along the minus strand of JAXDMF010000411.1, from coordinate 7,883 downwards.
ACCTGCAGAGCACGCTCGTCCAAGCTAGTCGGCGGGCGCCGGCGTAGAATCGGGGCACCCAAATACGGAGAAAGCATGTGTGCCGACGACGGCACCTTCCGAGTTTCCTTAAAGGGCTTCTGGATGGTCCCAAACTGGCCGCTTGCCGCAGCCGTGCTCTCCTGGGTCGTCTGCGCGCCGCTCGCCGCCCAGGAAAAGAGTCTCCCGCAGCAGATCGCGGACCTACAGATCCAGCTCAGCGGCGGCATTCACCCGGGATTCCGTTTTGCCCACGCCAAGGGGCTCGTTCTGACCGGGACCTTCACTCCTGCCACGGGTGCCCAGTCGGTCAGCCGGGCCGCCCATCTCAAGGGCGCCCCCGTTCCGGTGACGGTCCGGCTGTCCGACGGCACCGGTGTGCCCCAGATCAACGACGACAACCCCAACGCGTCGCCCCGCGGGATGGCGATCCGGTTCGCGCTACCCAAGGGCGCCTTCACCGACATCGTCGCCAACTCGCACAACGGCTTCTTCGTGGGGACCGGAGACGACTTTCTCGCCTTCCTCAAGGCCATCGCCGCGACCCAGCCTGACAGCCCGCATCCATCCCCGATCGAGCAGTTCCTCGGCGGCCACCCCCGCGCGCTCAAGGTCGTCATGGATTCGAAGGCGCTTCCCAAGAGCTTCGCGACGCTGGGCTTCTTCGGTAACAACGCATTCGTGTTCGCCGACAGCACGGGGACCAAGCGGGCCGGCCGCTACCAGATCCTTCCCGTCGCCGGGATTCATCATCTCGACTCGACCGCCGCGACTAAGCTGTCGCCCAACTACCTGTTCGAGGACCTGACCCGCCGGATCGCCCGGGGACCGATCAGATACCGGCTCCTGGTGCAGCTGGCCAACCCCGGCGACCCGACCAACGACGGCTCGATCGTGTGGCCCGACGATCGTAAGCGAGTCGAGCTGGGCACGATCAGCCTCACCAAGATTGCGCCCCACAACGAGGAGCTGCAGCGGTCGCTGACATTCAACCCGATCTACCTCACCGACGGGATCCAGCTCTCCGACGATCCCTTCGTGCCGCTCCGCTCCGCGGTGTACGCCTTATCCGTAGCGCATCGGAAGTGAGAAGTGAGAAGTGAGAAGTGAGAAGTGAGAAGTGAGAAGTGAGAGGTGAGAGGTGAGAGGTGAGAGGTGAGAAGTGAGAGGTGAGAAGTGAGAAGACCGGTTCTTACCTCTTACCTCTTACCTCTTACCTCTTACCTCATACCTCTCACCACCAAACACTATGAGGAGATAACCGACATGCCGACGATCACCACCACCGATGGCACCGAGATCTACTATAAGGATTGGGGTAAGGGACAACCGGTCGTGTTCAGCCACGGCTGGCCGCTGTCGGCCGATGATTGGGACACGCAGATGCTGTTCCTCCTCAAGCACGGCTATCGCGTCATAGCCCACGACCGGCGCGGCCATGGCCGCTCTTCCCAGACCGGTGGCGGCCATGACATGGACCATTACGCCGACGACCTGGCGGCGCTGACCGCGCATCTCGACCTCAAGGGGGCGGTGCACGTCGGCCACTCGACCGGCGGCGGCGAAGTGGTGCACTACCTGGCCCGCCACGGCGAGAGCCGAGTGGCAAAAGCGGTGATCATCAGCGCCGTGCCGCCGCTCATGGTCAAGACGGCCGCTAATCCGGGGGGGATACCCAAGGAAGTGTTTGACGGGTTCCAGGCCCAGGTCGCCGCCAATCGAGCCCAATTCTATCTGGATCTTCCGACGGGACCGTTCTACGGGTATAACCGGCCTGGCGCGAAACCCTCTCAGGGCGTAATCAGGAATTGGTGGCGGCAGGGCATGATGGGAGGCGCAAAGGCGCACTGTGACGGCATCGTCGCCTTCTCTCAGACGGACTTCACCGAAGACCTGAAGAAGATCACCGTGCCGGTCCTGGTGATGCATGGCGATGACGACCAGATCGTGCCATATCCCGATTCGGCACCGCTGTCGGCAAAGCTGCTGAAGAACGGCACATTGAGGACCTACAAGGGCTTTCCGCATGGCATGCCCACGACTGAGGCCGACACCATTAACACCGACCTGCTCGCGTTCATCAAGGAACGGGCGCCCGCGCCGCGGGAGACGGTGCGAGTCTGACTCCGATCGGAGGGATGCGTGCCTGGGCACGGCCTCGAACCGATGACTGATTGACGCAGAGGCAGTCTATCTTCCAGAAGTAACTCGTAAACTCGGGATCTCGGCACATGCCGGGATCCTGTCGTTCAATAGATCAATGCTGGGAGAACACCCATGGCGGCGAGCGATAACGAAGTTGCCTTTCCCACCCTGAATGCCAAGGATCTCGCGGCACTCGCCTCCCGGGGTCATCCCCGTGAGGTGCACGCCGGAGAGGTCCTGTTCGAGGAAGGCGATCGCAATCGCTCCTTCTTCGTGGTGCTGACGGGCTCGATCGAGGTCGTCGGGCACTCGAAGGGCGTCCCCCACGTCGTCGCGACGCACCATCCCGGACAGTTCAGCGGCGACGTCGACATGCTCAGCGGCCGAGCGATTCTGGTCACCGGGCGCGCGGCCGAAGACGGGCGGGTCCTCGAACTAAGCAACATCGAGCTCCGGCGGGCGGTGGAGGAGCTGCCCGAGCTGGGCCGGATCCTGGCAAAGGCGTTCCTCATGCGCCGGGCACTCCTCCTCGGCGAAGAGTACGAAGCGGTCACCATTATCGGCTCGCGCTTCTCTCCCGACGCCCATCGGCTGCGCGAGTTCGCTACTCGAAACGGGGTGCCGGTCCGGTGGCTGGACCTCGAGGTCGATCAGGAGGCCGATACCCTGCTTCGCCAGTTCAACATCCCGGCCTCGGCAACGCCGATCTTGCTGGGGACCGACGGCGAGTGGTGGAGCAATCCCTCCATAGCCGACTTCGCCCACTGCATGGGGCTCGAGGCAACCCTGGAACCGGACCATGTCTACGATCTGGTTGTGGTCGGTGCCGGCCCCGCCGGCCTCGCGGCCTCCGTGTACGCAGCGTCGGAAGGGCTCGAGGTGCTCACGGCAGATGCGCTGGCTCCCGGCGGGCAAGCGGGTACCAGCTCCCTGATCGAGAATTATCTCGGCTTTGCCGCGGGCATCTCCGGGGAGGAGCTCACCCGCAATGCATTGTTCCAGGCCCAGAAGTTCGGCGCCAAGATCACCGTCCCGGCCAAGGTACGGTCACTTGGTCTGGACGGGGGGGAGCGGGTGGTGACCCTGACCGACGGTACCCGGATTCTCACCCGGTGTGTCCTGGTGGCGAGCGGGGCGGAGTATCGAAAGTTGGACGTTCCGGGTTTCCATGATTTCGAACGGGCGGGCATCTACTATGCCGCCACGGATATGGAAGCCAAGCTCTGCCGGGGCGAGGAGGTCGTGGTGGTCGGAGCCGGTAACTCAGCGGGTCAGGCCATCATGTTTTTGTCGAAGTATGCCAGTCGGGTGCACGTGCTGGTCCGGGGCCAGGACCTCGGAAAGAGCATGTCCCGCTACTTGGTGGACCGGGTCGAACGGATGGAGAATGTGACAGTCCATCTTGGCGTGGTGGTCAGCGGCCTGGAGGGGAACGGGCATCTCAGCGCCGTACACACCAAGGCGAACGGTGAGCAACGGACCTTCACCACCAACTCCCTATATATGTTCATAGGTGCGGACCCCAACACCGACTGGCTCCGGGGCTGCGTGGAGCTGGATCGGAGGAACTTCGTGCTGACCGGCAACGGGCTCCCGCCGGGCGCAACCGACGCCGAACGCTGGCGCTCTGCCGGGCGAGCTCCATTCCTGCTGGAGACCAGCCTCCCAGGCGTCTTTGCAGCGGGCGATGTGCGGAGTGGATCGGCCAAGCGGGTGGCCTCCGCGGTGGGTGAAGGGGCGATGGCCGTGGGCTTCGTGCACGCGCACATCGCGAGGCCGGTGTAAGGGCGGGCGGACAGCCGGACGGGCGGACGGTACCGGATCCTTCAGTGGCCCGCCGCTGCCGAGAGATTCAGGTCCCCGGCGGACCAATTCTGGACACAGGCTGACCAATTCAGGACACTGGCGGACCGATTCTGTTCGCTGCCGAGAAATTCTGGTCCGGTCGAACCAATTCTGTTCGCTGCCGAGAAATTCTGGTCCCGGTCGAACCAATTCAGGTCGCTGGCGGAGCAATTCAGGTCGCTGCCGAGAAATTCCAGTCGCTGGCGGACCAATTCAGGTCGCTGGCGGAGCAATTCGGGTCGCTGCCGAGAAATTCCGGACGCGGCCGGACCAATTCAGGTCGCTGCCGAGAAATTGTGGTCGCGGGCGAACCAATTCGGGTCCCTGGCGGACGGATTCTGTTCCCTGCCGAGAAATTCTGGTTCCTGGCGAATCAATTCGGGTCGCTGGCGGATAGATTCGGCTCCCGGACGGATCAGTTCTGCTCGCTGTCGGACGAATTCTGCTCGCTGTCGCGGTGAATGTGTCCACTGTAACAGCGAATGTGTCTCCTGCCGCGGACAATGCGTCTGCTACCGGCGGAATCCGTACGCTGCGGGACCGATGTCAGATCACCTAGGCCGGTTCCCGGACGCGGATCGGCAGCGTTACCATCGTCTTTCCCACCCACCGAAGGCGTTTCTCTACCGCGAGCGCGGTTTCGTTGTGAAGCAGCCGGTGATACCACCTCTCCCGCTGGAAGATCATTTTGCCCGCGAAGAACACAACTCGCGGGAATTCGCGGGCAACCTCGAGACACAATGTCTCGGCCTCGGCGACAGCCTCCGTGCCGATCGCCATCCGAGCGATGGCCGGGACTCCCAAACCTGCGGCAAATGAGACGTAATGTGCCAGCATCTCCTCGGTCCGCCGTGTTAGCTCCTCGACCGCATGCTCCCCCTTGAACTCTCCGGAGTCGATCACTCCGACAGTCACAAAGACCAGACCCTTGAAATGGCCGGGAAAGGATCGGAAGACGTTCAGCACCGTGTGGATTCCTACGCCCCCGTAGGAGCCTACCAGCACCGCAGCTGTCGGCTTCTGAGGGTCCAGCTGCCCGACAGCCGCTGGCGGGTGCGCCGGTGTCGTGTGAGGAAGGTCACCCAGCTCATGATACAGCTTGTCGAGCTCTGCATTCACGGTCCTATAGTGTCGTCGGATGACAAAGCAGAGACCGATGACGGCAAGGGTGATGACAACGGTCACCCAGCCTCCCTCGGCAAACTTTTCGTATGTCGTCGTGCCCAAAATAGTGACACATAGAACGAAGCCAGCGGCAAAGAGCGCCAGTCGTGAGCGCCACTCGCGACGGGCCTTTCGGTGCTGGTACCAGAAGCGGAGCATTGCCAGCATCGATAGGGAGAATGTCAGAAACACGTTGATGCTGTACATCACCACGAGATGGCCGACATTGCCGCTGGTGTAGACGAGCGCCGCGAGGGCAGCAGCTCCCATCACGAGGATGCCGTTCTGGGTGGTCAGACGTTCGGACAGGGCTGCAAAACGGTGAGGAACCCAGGAGTCCACGGCCATGTTCGCCAACACCCGGGGACCATCGATGAATCCGGCCTGGGCCGCCACGACGAGAAGCATCGCTTCCGAAAAGAGTGTCAGGACGACGAAGGTCCCCCCGAAAGGGAGCCCCCCTGCCAGCCTCTCGGTCAACACGGCATTCATGGTCTTCCCAGCGACTGGCGTGATCTGCCAAAGCAGGTAGCAGAGGAGAAGGCCAGACGCGGTGAAGGCGAGGGATGTGCCCATGTACACCATCGTCCGCTTACCAGTTTCCACCTTGGGGTCTCGCATGATCGGCAAGCCGTTGGACACTGCCTCGATGCCGGTGTAGGTGCCGCCGCCGAGTGAGTAGGCTCGCACGAAGAGAAGCAGCAGGCCGCCGAGGCCCAGTGTGGCAGTCCCTTCAGTAAAGCCGGCCCGAACGGCCCGAGCCGTCGAGGGCAGCTCAGGCAGGTGGCCTATGATGCCGCCCCCAATGAGAAGCGCGTGTGTCAGCAGGAAGAGGAGAAACACCGGCAGGAGTGTCACGACGGACTCGCGCACCCCTCGGATATTCAAGGTCATGAGGATCAGGATGAATCCGAACTCGACGCCGTGTTTCAGCCCATGCCACCCGACGGGCAAAAAGCTGAACAGCGCATCACCCGCCGCCGCAATCGAGATTGTGATGGTGAGGACGTAGTCTACCAGTAGGGCGGCACCCGATACGACGCCGGCACTGGGCCCAAGCAGGTTGCTTGCCACGACGTATCCACCACCACCGCTCGGGAATTCCTCGATTATGCGGCGATAAGCGGCAGAGATGAGCAACACAGTGATAGCCATGAGTGCCGCCAGCGCGACGGCAAGGTACGCGTGTCGCCCGAGCGCCTTGAACGCCTCCTCCGGACCGTACGCCGACGATGACAGCCCATCGGCTCCCAGGCCAACCCACGCGAGGAAGGGGATCAGGGCCAGGCGGTGAAACAGCCGGCTGTCGCGCAGGTCACGCGGGCCACCTACGAGCAGGCGGCGCAATCGCTTGCGAAGGGGTGCACTTCCAGGTTGTAGGCTCGCCATAGGCTTTCCCAAGTCAGAGGGCTTCCCAAGCCGCGAGAAGTCTGTCACCCGAGCGGGGGCTTGTCAGCCCAACTTCAACAATCCTGATAGAATCTTGATGGTGGTACATCGTAGGTTTGTACGGTGGACCTTCGCATGGGATGGTGACGACGGTGCTGAACAGGGTGCAAATTAATGAGTACGCCTCGTCCGTTGGTATCATCGCCACGGCGACTGTTGTAGGGCTGCTGTTGAGCCCTCATCTGCAAGTCATCGATGTGGCGATGCTTTACCTGCTCGCTGTCGTTGTGGTGGGATATCTGCACCGCCGAGGGCCCGCTCTTCTCGCCTCCCTGCTCAGCATAGCTGCCTTTGATTTCGCCTTTGTCCCGCCGTACTACACCTTCAACGTCCACGACACTGCATACTATCTCACTTTTGGTGTGATGCTGGCCGTCGCGCTGAGTATGGGCCAACTCACCGCCCGTATTCGTGAGCAAGCGCAGGACGCCGGCGAACGCGAGGGTCGTGCCCGAGCACTGTACGCGCTGAGCAGGGATCTGTCTGAGGTTGCAGATCTCCAGGACCAGCTTCGCGTCGCGACAAGGCATATCTCGGAGGCCGCGCACGGAGAGGCCCAGGTGTTCCTCGACGGCTCCAATCGAAAGCTGCGGGCGGATGATTGGCCGGTCGAAGGACTCTTCGAGAGTCTGGATGTGAGGATTGCCGCGATCTGGGCATACAAAAATGGCGAGAGTGCCGGCTGGGGTACAAGACACTGCGCCGAAGCAGAAGCGCTGGTAGTGCCGCTAAAGGGACCCAGCGGCATTATCGGCGTGGTTACCGTGCACCCTCGGTCACTCAATGACGTCCTGGCTGAGCCGGAGCGAGAGACTGTGGAGGCACTCGCCGAGCAAGCGGCAGCAGCGTTCGAGCGAACGAGCCTTTCCCAGGCGCATGAACAGGCGCGGATAGAGGTGGAGTCGGAGCGCCTCCGCACGGCGCTTTTGAGCTCCTTATCACACGATCTCCGAACCCCTCTCGGTAGCATCGAGGGTGCGGCCAGCAGCCTGCTTCAGGAATCGAGCGGGCTGTCACCCGAGGCACAGCAGGAGATGGCAGAGGCCATTCTCGAGGAATCCCGCCGGATGACGCGCCTGGTTACGAATCTCCTGGATATGGTTCGGGTCGAGACGGGTGCCCTGGCTGTGCACAAGGAATGGCAACCTCTGGAGGAGGCCCTCGGTGTTGCCCTCTTACGCCTGGAGGAGCGTCTTGCCGTGCATGCTGTGGACATTCGCCTACCCCCGGCGCTTCCACTCGTCCCGATCGACGAGCTTCTG
>JAXDMF010000410.1:0-6240 GCA_034666205.1 Gemmatimonadales bacterium | reverse complement strand
TTCACGAGCACGTCCGTGACCTCTCCGAGGACGCCCGTAGTGCCGGGGAGGAGGCGAGGATGGCCGGAGAAGAGGCCCGCCACGCCTCGGAGGAGGCCCGCCGCGTAGCCGAGGAGCTGCGGCATCTCGCCGAAGCCGGCCGCCATGCCGCCGAGGAGCAGAATCTCATCCTCGCAGAGCTGCGGGAGACCGTCCGGCGCTACGAGGAAGTGGTCCATCTGGGTGAGGTAAGGGAGAGATAGGGTGACTCCGGAGGAGTTTGGCAAGCGTCTGCATACGCTTCATCAGCGGATCGATGGCTTGGCTCGTGATGGACCGATCCCCTCCGATGAGACGATGGAAGAGCTCCGCGCTGCCCTGGAGGAGCTTCGGGTGGCCGAGGAGGAGCTCCGGCAGCAGAACGAGGAGCTCGCCGCCGCACAGCTCCAGCTCGAGATCGAACGCCAGCGGTACCTGGATCTCTTCGAGCTGGCCCCCGATGCCTACATCAGCACCGACCTCCTTGGCGTCATCACGGAGGCAAACCAGTCGGCCTCCCGGCTGCTTCGGACGCTGGATCGGCCAGTGCGCGGGCGCCCGCTCGCCGCCTACGTCGCCACCGAAGATCGGTCACGGTTCCGGACACTGCTCTCCCAACACAGCCGCCGCTTCCCGCGCCCCATTACAACCATGTTGAGGATTCAGCCCCGGCAGGGCGAGCCGATCGAGGCCGAATTCACCTACTCGACCGCCCGCGATTTCGCCGGCAACGCCGTCGGATTCCGCTGGATCATCCGTGATGTCACCGAAAAGGAACTGCTGGCGCGGCACGTGCGCGCGCTGACCGCCGGGCTGGAGCAGAAGGTCGTGTCGCGCACCGCCGATCTCCGTGCCGCACGGCAACTCTCCGACGATCTCCTGGTCAAGGAGCAGGCGGCGCGGCATGCCGCTGAAGCCAGCGAGGCCGAATCGCGACACGTGCAGAAGCTGGAGAGCATCGGAGTCCTGGCGGGTGGAATTGCTCATGACTTCAATAACCTGCTGCACGTCGTGCTGGGCAATGCCGATATCGCGCTGAGCCAGCTGCCCCAGACCGCGCCGGCCCGCGAGCCGTTGGAGGAGGTGGTCCGCGCCACGCTTCGTGCCGCCGACCTTACCCGCCAGCTGCTGGCCTACTCCGGCAAGGGTGCCTTCGTCATCCGACACCTCGATCTCTCGAGCGAGGTGCGCGAGATGGCCATCCTGCTCCGCACCGCGATCTCGAAGCAGGCCGTACTGGCCTGGGAGCTCGCGCCCGATCTCCCCGCCGTCAGTGCCGATGCCACCCAGGTCCGCCAGATCGTGATGAACCTCATCACCAACGCCTCCGACGCGCTGGGCGAGGATGGCGGGACCATTACGCTCCGTACCGGGGTGGTTCACTCCAGGGAGCTCAAGGACGACCGGTTCGGCGAGCCGCGTCGGGGTGAGGGTGGTGAACCGACATACGGACGGTATGTGTACCTCGAGGTCGCCGACAACGGGGTCGGGATGATTCAGGACACGCTGAACCGCATCTTCGATCCGTTCTTCTCCACCAAGTTCACTGGCCGTGGGCTGGGCCTCGCAGCGGTCATGGGTATCGTCCGCGCGCACAACGGCCTCATCCGGATCCGCACCGAGCCCGGACAGGGTACGTCATTCCGGGTGCTGTTTCCACCAGTATCCGGGACGGCCCGACAGGAGGAAGAACCTACGAGCATTCGGAGCGGGTGGCGCGGAAGCGGGACCATCCTCGTGGTGGACGATGAAGAAGCGGTTCGCGAGATCGTGGAGCGGATGCTGCATGAGATCGGGTACTGCACGATTGCGGCGCAAGACGGTCGTCAGGCCATCGAGATGCTCGAGCGCGCTAAAGACGAGATCACCGGCGTGCTCCTCGATGTCTCCATGCCGCGCATGGGCGGACAGGAGACCTTGCACCGCCTGCGCGCATCCTATCCTGACCTGCCGGTCGTCATGATGAGCGGGTACACCGAGCAGGTGGTGGCCGAGCAGCTGGGCGAGGCCTCACCCAACACCGGTTTCCTCCAGAAGCCGTTTGTTGCCGAGGACCTCGTCACCGCATTCCGGCACTTCGCGGAGGCCCTGGGCTGAGCGGCGTGCAACTTCTCCCGGGCGGCGCATCTCCTCGCAGCCCACAACCCGGGGAAGCCCATGTTCAGCTCGTCGACGTACCGCGCAAAGTTCAGCACTCACCGCCTGTACTCCGTCTTCTCCGTCCTCTTCGTCCTCTCCGTCTTCTCCGTCCTCCCACTTCACGCCCAAGGCTGGATCGAGCTCGAGCGGCCGATCGACCCGGCCCTGCCACCCGATGTGGTGCGGGTGGGCTCGGAGGTTCGGGTGACGGTCGACGGGCGCGTGGCGCGCATCGAGGTCGAGGAGCGTTTCCGCAACACCGGCAGCCGCGTGGCCGAAGGCAGCTATCTCTATCCCCTGCCGGGCGAGGCCGTCTTTACCAACTTTTCGCTTTGGATGGGAGGTCAGGAGGTCCGGGGGGAGACCATGAACGCGGAGCAGGCGCGCACGATCTACGAAGAGATCGTCCGGCGGCGGAAGGATCCTGCCTTGCTCACGTTCGCGGGCCAGGGCCTGGTTCGAGCCCGGGTGTTTCCCATCGAGCCAGGCGACACCCGGAAGGTTGTGCTCCGCTACACCCAGCTGCTGACTCGCGCAGGTGACGCGCTACGGCTCCGCTATTCCTTCGGCAACCGTGGGTCCAACGCCGGTATCGGCTACAACGTCACCGTCACCAACGCGGCGGGATACGGCACCCCGTATTCCCCGACCCACCAGATCGACACTCGCCGGGCCGGCGAGCGGCTCGAGATCTCCCTTGCCAATGAGGCGGCCGGTCAGCTGGAGCTCTTTCTCCCCGTCAGGCAAGGGCTGGTGGGCACCAGCCTGGTGACTCACGCGCCCGGTGGAGAAGACGGCTACTTCATGCTGCTGCTCGCGCCGGCCGACCCCGAAGCAGGAGTCGGAGTCCCCCGCGACCTCACCCTGGTCGTGGACGTATCCGGATCAATGTCCGGCACCAAGCTCGAACAGGCGAAGGCGGCGCTGAATCAGGCGCTCGGCACCCTGGCCTCGAAGGATCGCTTTCGTGTCATCGCGTTCTCGTCTCAAGTGCGTCGCTTCCGAGACGGCTTCGTTCCGGCCACGCGAGAGAACCTGACCGCTGCCCGGGAGTTCGTGGACGGCCTTGGCGCCGATGGTGGGACCAACATCGCGGGGGCGCTGGACGCGGCGCTGGACACCCCGGGCGACGGCGAGCGTCTGAGCATGGTCCTTTTCATGACCGATGGGCTTCCATCGATCGGGGAGCAGGCACCAGACCGCATCGCAGAGCAGGCGGCCGGGCGGATCGGACGGTCCCGGGTGTTCACGGTCGGCATCGGCCATGACGTGAACACTTATCTGCTCGATCGACTGGCATCGAACGGGCGAGGCACCTCGGAGTATGTGGCCCCGGGCTCCAGTGTCGAGACCGCTATGGGCTCGCTCCTTTCCAAGCTCCGGTATCCGGCATTGGTGAACCTTCGGATCGCCGAGACCCCCGTTACGCTGTCTCAGACTCTCCCGGCTCAGCTTCCCGATCTCTTCTATGGCGAGGAGTTGGTGGTGTTCGGGCGGTACAAAGGACACGGTTCCGGTACCGTTGTGGTGACAGGTGAGCGAAACGGGAAGCGGGAGCGGATCCCGGTCGCTGCTTCCTTTTCGGCCACTGAGGCCGCGAATGACTTCATCCCCAAGCTCTGGGCCGCGCGACAGATTGGCGACCTCACGCGCCAGATCAGGCTGGAGGGCGCATCGAGCAGCCTGGTGGACCAGGTGCGCCAGCTTGGCCTCCGTTTTGGAATCCTGACTGAATACACCTCGTATCTGGTCCAGGAGCCGGTCGACATTGCCCGGCCAGCCACCCCGGTGCCCCTGCGAGAGGACCAGATGGGTGGGGCCAGGAACTCCGCAGCCCAGACCGGTACCGGAGCCTTCGAACAGGCAAGGGCCAGTGCCAAGTTAGCCGATTCCAAGACCTTGGCCGCGGCCGACGCGGCTGCGTCCGACCGGCTGCAGTCGTTGTCACGGGGAGGCGCGGCGCCAGAGACGCGAAGGGCCGGCGGACGACTGTTCATCCAGCGGGGGCGGGTCTGGACTGATGTGGCCCAGGCCGATAGGATCACCGTCACTGATGTAGCAGCCTACAGCAAGGCATATTTCGAGTTGGTACGACAGTTGCCAGAGATCGCTCCCTACCTTTCGGTCGGCGAGGAGCTCCTGATAGCCGGTCGGAGGGCGAGCCTTGGAATAGGCCCTTCGGGCGTCGAGACTTGGCAACCGGGTCAATTGGCGGCCCTGGTCCGCAACTTCAGAGGCACATGACGGCCGATCTGACCGAACTGTTCGAGCAGTACTACGGGTCTCTCGTCCGGATGCTTTACCGCCGGACGGGAGACCGGGACCGGGCAGAGGACCTGGCCCAGGAAACGTTCGCCCGGGCCGTGGCGGCACCACCGAACAATCCGCGCCCCTGGCTCTTTGCCGTCGCCCTGAACCTGGTGCGGGAAGATGGACGGAGGGCCCTCCGCCAGGGCCGCCGGCTGGAACTGCTCCGGACCGAGGACCGGGCGGAACAGGGTCCGGAGAACGACTACGAGCGCAACGAACGGAGTGCCGCGGTCCGTGCGGCGCTCGCACTGTTGAACGATCGAGACCGGGAAGCCCTCTTGCTGAAGGCAGAGGGCTTCAATTACGAGGAGATCGCTGCCACGCTGGGGCTCTCCAAGGGTGCGGTGGGAACGACGCTGGCCCGCGCACGGCGCCGTCTGGTCGAAGCTTATCAGTCGGAAGGACGGGGGAAGAATGTCGCATCTTGATGAAGGCACACTCCACGCGCTGCTCGATGGCGAGCTTGATGTCACCGAAGCGCGTGAGGTGCAGAGCCACCTCGGCACCTGCGTGGCCTGTGGCTCGCGCCTTCAGGAGGTGAAGCAGTTTCTGGCGGAGGCTGATCGCCTGGTCGGCGCTCTCGAGATGCCGGCTGGAGCCGCTGCTGCTCCGCCCCCGCCGCCGCGTGAATCGGCGCCCCCCTTCCGCAGGCAGCTCCGCGAACCGGAGACGTGGGAGGAGACGCCGGTCCTTCTAGTCCTGGACAACGCCGAGGCGCTGGCCCGCCGGCGCCGGTGGTTCCGCGCTCTCGGGTGGGCGGCGATGATCGCGGTGGTGATCGGCGGTGGACGCGGACTGATGAGCCTCATTGGACAGCACGGCTCCTTGCCGCCGGCTCGCGACATCACCACCGCGACTCGTTCGGTCCCCCCGGCCGTAGCCAGCCCGGTGGAGACCGCGCGGCCCGACCAGCCGGTGGCCCAGGCAGCAACCCCGCCGGCCCGCACCCCGGCAAAGAACCGCACCTTGGCTGCGAAGACTACCCCGCAACCCAAGGCCGTGGACGCCGCGAAGGCAGCTCTGGTCGACAGCGCGCGCGAGCCGGCCGACAGCGTAGCCGATGAGTTTACCGACTCGGCGCCAGCCGAAACGCAGACGCTGGCGGCCGCCGGCAGTACGGCGGAGTCGGTCTCGACCGATTCAGTAGTGAGGGATGCACCGGCGAAGGATACGGCTCGGCCGGAGGATGACCTGGCCACCCGGCGCGCCGCGGCACAGGCCCTGGCCGAGCTGGACCGCCAGCGTCGGCGTGAGCGGGCGGCCGCAGCCACGGCGGCATTGCAACCGCCGGCACCGGCCCGAGCCGAGGCGCCGGCCGCTACGGAGCCGCCGCCATCCCGCACGCCGGAGCAGCGGTCGCAGGTCTACCTCCGTATCGGTCTCGATGAGGCCGCCAAGCAGCTCGGCTCGCCCGTGCACGTAATCGAAGGCATGACGCCGGAGCTCATCGGTCTGACCTACGGCCGCCTGGTCGCAGGCGCCGACCCCAACCGGCCGGTCGTGCGGGTGGTGTACGTGGACTCGCGTGGCCGAATGATCCTGCTGGATCAGCAACGGCTGCGCACCGGTCAGGCTCCCAGCGCGGCCGAAGGAAGCCTGCGTTGGTCAGTTGGCGATGTGATGCTCTATCTGCGGGGAGAGCTGGGGACGGACGTACTCCGGAGTCTGCAGCGGCGGGTGCGGTAAAGTCGCGAGTCACGGAGTCATGAGTCGCGAGCAAAGCCTCCAGTAAGTCCTACGACTCGCGACTCGTGACTCGCGACTCTCCGTCGA
>JAXDMF010000409.1:0-3420 GCA_034666205.1 Gemmatimonadales bacterium | reverse complement strand
GACGCTGAGCCGCCCAGGAAAGCGGCCGCCAGCGCTGCAACGGCCAATGCCATCGCGGCAAGCGCCAGAGCCGCCAGAACGAGATCCTTGCGCCTGCGGCCGGTGGTGAACGACGCAATGAGGCGAGCCGACGTCGACGGGTCGGCCGCGAGCCCATCTACCCGCTCGGCCAGCAGTGCCAGCTCGCCCCGCAGCTCCTCCTGACTCTCCACCACCCGGTCCATCACCCCTCCCCCGGCCATGGCAGCTGCGTCGTCGAAGAGAGACTGCGACATGACCGACTCGCCGGCGATGACCTCCTCCATGCCCTGGACGAAGTGTCGCTGGTGAATCCGCTTGTCGGAATCGGGGCCGGGCTCCACCGTGGCGATCTGGGCCCCCTTCAGGACCGCGTTCTTGATATCGCCGCCGCTCCGGGGATACTTCTCGGCCAGAGCGCGGAAATCCACGTCCTCTGCCAGCGGGGTCTTGCGGGCATGGAGCTGCACCTGCCAGATCCGCTCGCGCTCCTCGACGTCCGGCATGGTGAAAAGGATGTGGGTGCGGATTCGCCGCTCGAAGGCCGGATCGATGTTGGCGGCGAGGTTGGTGGCAAAGATGACAATGCCGGGAAATGTCTCCAGCTCGTGCAGGAGCACGTTGACGATCGCGTTGGCCTCCCGTTCGTAGGCCGCGCCCATCGTGGTAAACCGCCGGCCTGCAATGGCATCCGCCTCGTCGAAGAAGAGCACCGCCTCTTCGCGAGCCGCCGCCCGGAACACCGCGGCCACGTGCTTCGAAGTCTGCCCCACCCAGCGGGACTCGAGCTCGGCATAGCGAACCACCAGGAGCTTCTGGTTGAGGGCAAAGGCGAGTGCCTCCGCGCAGATCGTTTTGCCGGTGCCGGGCGGGCCCGCAAAGTGAAACGCCAGTCCGAGCCCCGTCGAGTGCCGCTCGGCCAGACCCCACTGGTGAAAGATCAGGTCGTGCTTCCGGACCAGGGCGAGCGCGTGGTTGAGGGCTCGCATGGTCGTGGCCGGCAGGACCACGTCATCGAAGGAGCGCCGGGGCTCGATAGCCTCGACCAGCTCGCGCCCGGGCGAGACTGCGCCGAAGAAGAGATCGCGAATCGAATCCGCCATGGCAGGGATTATACTGCGGGAGTCCTCGATTTGGAGACCGCGCCTCGATGATCGTCATGGATCGGGAGAACATCTGGGCCCGGGGTTGGTCCCACGTCCTGTCCACTACGAACGACGTGGACGAACTGCGGACCTTCTGCTCGCGGGTCGGGGCGCCCGCGGCCGCGCTGCAATTGGACAACCCCCGATGGCCGCACCTCGATCTGAAGCTGCTCCCCCGACAACTGGCGCTTACCTCCCCGGACGTTCGGGTGTTCGAGCGGACGTCCGACATGCTGCGGTTCCTGAAGGCCTTGCCGGTCGCCCTATCCCCCGATCGGGGGAGCACCGGTGTTCAAGACCTGAACCGATCGCTAAACCGATAATGTGACGCGCGATACAAACCGAGAAGCGAGAAAGCCGCACTCTGCCTAACATGACCGAGCTTTCCCGACGTCAATTCCTCGCCCGCGCCGGCCTGGCCGCCGGCAGCTCCTCGCTCGCCAGCCTGCTTGCACTGGGCCTGGATCCCAACACGCTTCACGCCGCCACCGTTCCGCTCGGCTGGAAGCTGGAGCGGACCCGGATGGTCCCATCGGTCTGCCCCTATTGCGCGGTTGGCTGCGGTCAGCTGCTGCACGTGCGGGACGGAAAGCTGATCAACGTCGAGGGCAACCCCGACTCGCCCATCTCGCGGGGAAATCTCTGCCCCAAGGGCGCCGCCAGCTTCCAGCTCACCGTCAATCCCGACCGGCAGACCAAGTGCCTGCACCGAAAGCCCGGGTCGACCGATTGGGAACCGATCGAGCTGGAGCATGCCATGGACCTGATTGCGCAGCGGGTCAAGCAGACGCGGGATCAGACGTTCCAGCCGACGGCGACGATCAAAGGCCGAACGGTCACCGTGAACCACACGCTCGCGATCGCGTCGCTGGGCGGGGCAACCCTGGACAACGAGTGGAACTACGCTCAGGCCAAACTCTGGCGCGGACTCGGCGGGGTCTTCCTCGAAAACCAGGCTCGAATATGACACTCCTCAACGGTCCCCGGTCTGGGGGTCTCATTCGGTAGAGGCGGCGCAACGACGTTTCAGCAGGATCTTCAGAACGCCGATTGCATTGTCATCATGGGATCGAACTTTGCCGAGTGCCACCCGGTGGGATTCCGCTGGGTGATGAAGGCGAAGGAGCGTGGCTGCAAGGTCATCCACATCGACCCGCGCTTCACCCGCACCAGCGCCATGGCCGACCTGCACGTGGGCATCCGCTCAGGGTCCGATATTGCTTTCCTCGGCGGACTGATCAACTACATCATCAGCGAAGGGAAGTGGTTCAGGGAGTACGTCCAGCATTACACCAATGCCTCGACCATCGTATCGGAGAATTTCCAGGACACCGAGGATCTGGACGGACTCTTTTCCGGCTTCGATGCCGACAGCCGGTCGTACGACACGATGTCGTGGGCCTACGCCGGCACCGAGGGTGGTACCCAGCGAAAAGGAGCCGCGGCCAAATCGTCGGGTGCGCCGCATTCGAAGGAGGGCCAGCCGGGGACCGACTATCGGCGGCATCCGCCACACACCGATCCCACGCTCCAGCATCCGCGCTGCGTGTTCCAGATCCTCAAGCGGCACTACGCTCGTTACACACCCGAGATGGTGGCCAGCATATGCGGCTGCACGGTGGAGCAGTTCCGCCAGGTGGCCCAGACCCTGTGCGAGAACTCGGGGCGGGAACGCACCTCGAACTTCTCCTACGCCGTAGGATGGACCCAGCATACCACTGGGGTGCAGTACATCCGCACCGCCGGGATTGTCCAGGCGCTCCTCGGCAACATCGGACGTCCCGGGGGCGGAATCCTCGCGCTTCGGGGCCACTCCACCATTCAGGGCTCGACCGACATTGCCACGTTGTACAACCTGCTGCCCGGCTACCTCACGGCGCCGGCGGCACAGATGCCCGGACACGCGACGCTGGAGGGCTGGCTTCAGGAGGAGATGCCGACCACAGGGTGGTGGGCCAACGGCCGCAAGTACATGGTGTCGTTCCTCAAGGCCTGGTACGGGGAGGCCGCGACCCACGCCAACGAGTGGGGCTACCAGCTCCTGCCGAAGAACGTGGGTGACCATTCGCACATGCCCATGTTCACGGCGATGCATGAGGGGGTAGTGAAGGGATTCATGGCGATGGGCCAGAACCCCGCGGTCGGCGGCCAGAATGCCACGTTCCAGCGGGCCGGGCTTGCCCGGCTGGATTGGATGGTGGTGCGCGACATCTTCATGACCGAGACGGCTGATTTCTGGAGGGCGCCGGATGTGGCG
>JAXDMF010000408.1:0-3286 GCA_034666205.1 Gemmatimonadales bacterium | reverse complement strand
AATCCACCGCCCCGGCGTTGGGGAGCGATTCGGCCGGCCACACGATTGCCCCCACCCCCGAGCCGGCCGAGACCTGATCCTCACCTATGAGGAAGGTCAGCCCTCGCGTCCGGGCGGCGTCGCGGAGCACAACCAGCGCGGGGTTTCGCTCCGCCGTTATGGTCTTCCTCAGCGCAGCAACCTGATCCTCGAAGACGACCGCGGGCCCCAGGCCGAGCTCGCTCACGGCGAGCGCCCACGCGGTTTCGTTGACGTCTGTGGCCGCATAGAGGCAGTCTACCGGCGCGCTGAAGGCCAGGCTGACGCCTCCGGCGAAGTGCCGGCAGGCGAGCTCCTCACCAGGCCACCCGACGGCCTGAAGCAGCCGGGCGGCGGCCCGCCGCCATGCGGGAGCGGCACGGTCGGTGTCTGAATCCTTCAGGCTGATGTCGAGTATCGCTCCGGGCCGGTCCAGCAACAGGCTGGGCCCGGTGAGTCGGCGGGAATCGAGAACCTTCATGGCCGGACTAGTCGGCGTGCTCCTCTCGGGCCAGGCGTACGCCGCGGGAGTCGCGGACGAACTCCCTGCGCCGGTCTTCCAGCATCGGCACGGCCTGGGCAGCCACCGCCGGCTCAGGGCGGGAGATCCGCGGCCGCTCGGCCATCCGGGGTGTTGCCTCTGGGCGGAACTGGATCACCTGCTTCCAGCTCCGGGTGATGGCATCGCCGAAAATGAGCAGCAGGTCCCCCGGATCCGCCTCGTGGAGTGCCGCGTCCACCGCCGCCGTTTCCTCGGGAATGACCAGGATCTGATCGGCCGGCACACCGCTGGCCAGGAGCGCCTCGCGCAGGAGGTTGGGCACCTCGTCTGAACGGCGACCCCGGAGCTGGTCGTCCCGGCGGCAGATATAGCGGGCGAAGCGCCCCGCGGCGATCCGGCCGATCTCGAGAATATCCTCGTCCCGACGGTCACCCGGTCCCGCCAGCACCACCAGCCGCCTCCCGGTGACCTCGAGCCGATCCACCAGGTCGCACATCGCCTGGATAGCGGTGGGGTTGTGACCGTAGTCCAGGATCACCTTGAACGAATGCTCGTCGTAGATGTTCATCCGGCCCGGAGCCTGGAAGAACGTCGTGTCGAAGGTACGGAGGCCGTGACGGATGTCTTCCAGCTTCAGCCCCATGCTGAACGCCATCGCCGCCGCGAACATGGCGTTCTGCACGTTGTGCATGGCCCGGCCTTCCAGCGTCGCCGGGATCAGGTGGGTCCAGAGCAGCGGGATGTGGGCGCCATGATCGTAGATCGTGATCATCTGCCCCTTGATCCCGGATTCGAGGACCACACCGCGTCCACCCGCCTGGATGTGCTCGCCGACCAGCTCGTGCGTGGGATTCATCGTGACGTAGCAGAGGTGCTTCGCCTCCGTGTAGTCGGCCATCTTGAGACAGAGTGGGTCGTCGGCATTCAGGATGGCCGTGTCGCGCGCGACTTCGACCACGATACGCTTCACCTCGGCCAGCTGCTCCAGGGTGCCGATGCCTCTCAGCCCCAGATGATCGGCCTTCACGTTGAGCACCGCGCCGACGTCGCAGTGTCTCACGCCCATGCCCGCCCGAAGCAGCCCGCCCCTCGCGATCTCCAATACGGCGACATCGACCGAGGGGTCGCTCAACACCATCCGGGTCGCCACCGGACCGGTCATGTCACCCGGCACCGTGCGCTGCCCGTCGATGTAGACCCCATCGGTTGACGTGAGACCCACGTGATGACCTGCCAGCTTCTGGATGTGGGCCAGGATGCGAGCCGTCGTCGTCTTGCCGTTGGTGCCGGTGACCGCCGCAATCGGTATCCGGCTCGGTGTGCCCGGCGGAAACAGCATGTCCAGGGCGCGGCCACCCACATCGCGCGGTGTTCCCTCGCTCGGCGCCATGTGCATCCTGAACCCGGGGGCCGCGTTGATCTCGCAAATAGCTCCGCCGACTTCCTTGTAGGACTCGGTGATGTCGGTGGAGAGGAAGTCCACCCCGCCCACGTCGAGGCCGATCGCCTTTACGGCCCGAACCGCCATCTCGATGTTGTCAGGGTGAACCAGGTCGGTCATGTCGATGGCCGTGCCGCCGGTCGACAGATTCCCGGTCAAGCGCAGAAAGACTTGCTCACCGCTGGCGGGCACCGTCTGTCTGGTGTACCCCTTGGCCGCCAGCAGGGTCTCCGCCTGGTGATCGAACACCAACCGGGTGAGCACCTTCTCGTGACCGACGCCTCGCCGAGGGTCCTGGTTCACCTCGTCCACCAACTGCTCCATGGTATGGATGCCGTCGCCCACGACGTGTCCCGGCACCCGCTTGGCCACGGCCACCAGCTCGCCGTTGATCACCAGCATCCGGTGGTCCTCGCCGGTGATGAAGCTCTCCACGATGACGCTCCGGCTGTGCTCCCGGGCAACGTCGAACGCGACGCGCACCTGGTCGGCATCGGTGAGGTGAATGGAGATTCCGCGCCCGTGGTTGGCATTGAACGGCTTCACCACGACGGGGTACCCGATCCGCTCCGCGGCTGAGACGGCATCGTCGGCGTGCTGCACCAAACGCTGCTGGGGAACCGGCAGACCCAGGTTCCCCAGCATGCGGTTGGTCTCCTCCTTGTCGGATGCCAGCTCGACGGCGATGTGCGAGGTGCGGCTGGTGACCGTTGCCTGGATTCGCTGCTGGTAGCGGCCGTGGCCGAACTGAATCAGGCTCTGATCGTTGAGCCGGATCCAGGGGATCCGCCGCTCCTCGGCGGCCCGCACCAAGGCCACTGTGCTGGGTCCGAGCGCGCGGCGCTGGGTAAAGTGGATGAACTCATCCCGCACAGCCGCAAAGTCGAACCCCGGCGGAACCGAGCCTTCGGGCCGAAGCTCGGGGGGGAGGAGGGAGTGCAGCAGGGTGAGGGCGAGCTGGCCCGCCTCGAGCCCGACGTCTTCCTGCTCGTAGTGATAGATCACGGAGTAGTGCCCCACAGGGCCATTCGACCTGGTCTTGCCGAACGTGACCGTCTCGCCTGCCACGTTTTGAAGCTCGATGGCGACGTGCTCCAGGATGTGCCCCATCCAGGTGCCGTCTCCTTCGGTGAGCCGGCGCACGAAGCCACCAGGCTTCCCATAGGAGCAGGTGTGGTCGTGGAGCCCGGGGAGGGCTGCCAGCAGTGGATCGGTAAACGAGCGGCCGAGCTTGCCGGAGGGCCACTCCTCCAGCGGACCCAGATCGATGTCGAGTCGAATGACCGGAAAATGGGCGTACAGGCTGGGGCCGACGAATACTGCTT
>JAXDMF010000407.1:0-7210 GCA_034666205.1 Gemmatimonadales bacterium | reverse complement strand
GAGATACAACCGCAGCACGCCATGTGCGCCATCATCCAGGACCTTGAAGTCCGCGATGTAGTGATTGTCACGCAGCAACCGGGCGACCTCGCTCTTTAGCTTGGACACCGGCATATCCACGCGCCGGTGGCCTGCCGAGCAGGCGTTCCGGATTCGGGTCAGCATATCCGCGACGGGATCTGTCAGGCTCATACTCCTCGTTCCCCTTACCAGCTGGCCTTGCGCACGCCCGGGATTTCCCCCTTCAAGGCGAGCTCACGGAAACAAATACGGCAGAGGCCGAACTTCCGCAGGACCGCGCGGGAACGACCGCACCGCTGGCAGCGGCGCACCCCACGGACCTTGAACTTCGGCGTGCGTTTGGCTCTTTCGATCCAGGCTGTCTTTGCCATTTATGCAACCCTCTGAGGTGTCTCGCCACGAAACGGCCATCCGAGCTCCCGCAGGAGCCCCATTGCCAGGTCATCCCGATCGGTGGAGGTCACCAGCGTGATATCCATCCCGTGGATCTTCTCCACCCGGTCGTAGTCGATCTCCGGGAAGATCAGCTGTTCCTTGATCCCGAAGGTGTAGTTCCCCCGCCCGTCGAAGCTCCGGTTCGGAAGCCCGCGAAAGTCGCGAATGCGCGGCACCGCCAGGTTGATGAAGCGGTCGAGGAACTCGTACATCCGGGCGCCGCGAAGCGTGACCGTGGCGCCAACCGGCATGCCGGCCCGCAGACCGAAATTGGCGATCGCCTTCTTGGCCTTGGTGACCACCGCCTTCTGTCCGGTGATCAGCCCCAGCTCCTCGACTGCGGCGTCGAGCTGCTTGGGATTCTTGCCTGCGTCCCCCATGCCCACGTTCAGGACGACCTTCACCACCCGGGGCACCTGGTTGGCGTTGGCCAGCCCGAATTCCTTGGCCAGTCGCGCCCGGATCGTCTTCTCGTAGTACTCCTGGAGCCGCGGGGTTCCCTCGACCGCCTTCGGCGCATGATCCACCGCGGCGGCAGCAGCCTTGTCCTTGCCCTTGCCGGGCGAGCCGCCCGGGGCTCCCTTGGGCGCGCCGCCCTTGGGCGCGGCACCCTTGGGGGCGCTGCTCTTCGGGGCCTTTTCCTCTGTCTCTGCCATGCTACCGGTTCCTCGGGATCGGCTGGTCCGACTTGATCGCGATCCGCTCGACTGTCCCGTCGGCATCCCTGCGACGCCGTACCCGGGTGGGTTCTCCGCTCTTGGGATCGATCAGCATTGCCTTCGAGTGGTGAATCGGCGCCGCAAATTCCACGATCCCGCCTTCGGCGGTTTGGGTGGCGCGGCGATGCCGCTTCACCACGTTGACTCCTTCGATGGTGATCCGCGCTGTCTTGAGATTGACCTGGAGCACCCGCCCCTGCTTGCCCTTGTCTTCCCCCGAGATCACCTGCACCGTGTCGCCCTTGGTGATGGTCAGACGCACCCGCACCGGTGGCTGGTGGCGCACACGCTTGGCCTTCTTGAACACGAGCGGCTTCATGCTACAGTACCTCCGGCGCCAGTGAAACGATTTTCATGTAGCGCTTCTCCCGAAGCTCGCGAGCCACCGGGCCGAAGATGCGCGTGGCCCGCGGCTCCCCGGCATCGTTGATGAGCACGGCAGCATTCTCGTCGAAGCGGATATAGGAGCCATCCTTCCGCCGGGTCTCTTTCACGGTACGGACGATGACGGCCCTGGCCACGTCGCCTTTCTTCACCTGGCCGGTCGGGATCGCGTCCTTGATGGCGACGACCACCGTGTCGCCCAGCCCCGCGTACCGGCGCTTGCTGCCGCCCAGTACCCGGATGACCAGCGCCTTGCGAGCGCCCGAGTTGTCCGCGATGCGGAGAATGCTTTCTTGCTGAACCATTGTTGCCTCAAGGCCGTTAGCTATTAGCCCTTAGCTATTAGCTCACAGCTAATAGCTGATAGCTCTTACTTCGCTCTCTCCACGATCTCCGTCACCCGCCAGTTGACCGTCTTGGCCAGCGGTCTCGTCTCCATGATCCGCACCGTATCGCCGGTCTTGGCGCCATGGTCGTCCCGCGCCTTTACCTTCTTGGTGCGGGTGATCTGCTTTCCGTAGACCGGGTGGGCAAAGCGACGCACCAGGGACACGGTGACGGTCTTCTCCATCTTGTCGCTGGTCACCACGCCCATGCGGATCTTGCGCTTCGTGCGGGTAGCGTCTGTCTGTTCGGCCATGTTTGTCGTCCTAACTCGTGACTGGCGACTCGTGACTGGCGACCTTCTCCTTCAAAATCGTCCGGATCCGCGCGATATCGCGGCGAATGGCCCGAAAGCGCATCGGGTTCTCGATCGACTCCGTGGCCGAGCGAAAACGGAGCCGGAACCGCTCCTCCGTCAGCTCGGTCAACCGGGCCTCGAGATTCTCGACCGACATGTCCCGCAATTCATTCGGTTTCACGGCCTAGATCTCCTGACGCTTTACGAACCGGGTCCGGACCGGCAGCTTGGCCGCAGCCAGCGCCAGCGCCTTCTTGGCCAGATCCAGGCTGATTCCCTCGACCTCGAAGAGGACCCGGCCCGGCTTCACCACCGCGACCCACCCCTCCGGATTACCCTTGCCCTTGCCCATGCGGGTCTCGGCCGGCTTCTTCGTGATCGGCTTGTCCGGAAAGATCCGGAGCCACACCTTGCCGCCCCGCTTCATCTCCCGGGTCATGGCGACGCGGGACGCCTCGATCTGGCGGTTGGTGACCCACCCCGGCTCCAGGCTCATGAGCCCGAACTCTCCGAAGGCCACCGTGTTCCCCCGGGTGGCGATCCCCTTGGTCCGTCCCTTGAACTGCTTGCGAAACTTGATTCGCTTCGGCGCCAGCATCGACTCAGGCTCCCGTGCTGTAGGTGCGGCCCGACATGTCCTCGACCACCTCGCCCTTGAAGATCCACACCTTGATCCCAATGGTGCCGTACGTGGTCTTGGCCGTGCTGGTCGCGTAGTCGATCTCCGCCCGTAACGTGTGTAGCGGTACCCGTCCTTCGTGATATCCCTCGGTGCGTGCGATCTCCGCCCCGCCCAACCGGCCCGAGGCCCGCACCTTGATGCCCAGTGCACCCATCCGCATGGCGCTTTGGACCGCGCGCTTCATGGCCCGCCGGAACGAGATGCGCTGGGTCAGCTGGTGCGCGATGTTGTCGCCGACGAGCTGGGCCGACAGCTCGGGCCGCTTGATCTCCTCGACATTGATCGCCGCTTCCTTGCCGGTGAGCTGGGCCAACTCGTCACGAAGCTTGTCCACCTCCGCGCCCCGCTTGCCGATCACGACACCCGGCCGGCCCGTGTGAATCGTGATCGTCACCTTGCCCGGACGCCGCTCGATGTGCACCTCGGAGATCGCGGCATGGCCCAGCCGGGTCTTCAGGTACTTCCGGATCAGCTCGTCTTCCTTGAGCAGGGCCGGCATCTCCTTGGTGGCGAACCACCGGGACGACCACTGCTTGACGATGCCGAGCCGGAGCCCGATCGGGTGCGTCTTCTGGCCCATTACTCGCTCTCCTTGGTCTCCACGTGGATCTCCACGTGGCTGGTGCGCTTCTTGATCGGGGTAGCCCGCCCCTGTGCCGCGGCGGTAAACCGCTTCAACGGCTGCCCGCCGTTCACGATGGCCTTCTTCACGAACAGGGCATCCGGGTCGAAGCTCTCGTTGTCCTTGAGCGCCTTCTGCTCCGCGTTGGAGACCGCCGACTTGAGCGTCTTGGCGATCTGCTTGGCCGCGAGCTTCTTGTTGAACTTCAGAATGGCGTACGCCTCGTTCACATCCTTGCCCCGGATGAGGTCGATGACGAGCCGCATTTTCCGTGGCGACTGGCGCACCAGCCGCTGAATCGCATGGCCGCTCATGGTTACTCCGGCTTGGCCTTCTTGTCGGCCACGATCTTGCCGCTGTGGCCCCGGAAGAGCCGGGTGGGCGCGAACTCACCGAGCTTGTGGCCCACCATGTTCTCCGTGACGTACACCGGGACGAACTTGTTCCCGTTGTGCACGGCAAAGGTGTGGCCCACGAACTCCGGGAGGATCGTGCTCGACCGGCTCCAGGTCTTCACCACCCGCTTTTCGTTCCTGCTGTTGAGGACCTGAACCTTGGTCATCAACGCCTCCTGAACGAAGGGGCCCTTTTTTACGCTGCGTGCCATTACGTTGTCGCCCTCCCCCGTTTACGCCCGCGAACGATCATCTTGTTGGACTGCTTCTTCCGATGCCGCGTCTTCTTGCCCTCGGGCTTGCCCCACGGCGACGTTGGCGGACGGCCTCCGGAGCTCTTGCCCTCGCCACCGCCGAGCGGGTGGTCCACTGGATTCATGGCTACGCCGCGGACCTTGGGCCGCTTGCCCAGCCACCGGCTCTTGCCCGCCTTCCCGACCGAAAGCAGCTCGTGCTCGGCGTTGCCCACCTCGCCCACGGTGGCCAGACACCGGCCGTGCACCAGCCGCATTTCGGACGAGCGGAGCCGGATGGTGACGTAGTCGCCTTCCTTGGCCACTACCTGCGCGCTGGAGCCGGCGGTACGGGCGAGCTGGCCACCCTTGCCGATCTTGAGCTCGACATTGTGCACGTTGGTGCCCAATGGAATCTCACCCAGCGGCAGGGCGTTGCCATTCCGGGTATCCGACCCCGGACCGGCGATGACCGTATCGCCCTGCGCCAGTCCCTTGGGGTGCAGGATGTACCGCTTCTCGCCGTCGGCGTAGACCACCAGGGCGATCCGGGCGCTCCGGTTCGGATCGTACTCGATCTCGGTGACCTTCCCGGGAATGCCGAACTTGTTGCGCTTGAAGTCGATCTTCCGGTACTGCCGCTTGTGGCCGCCGCCGCGATGCCGGCTGGTCAGGTGGCCCTGGTTGTTGCGGCCGCCCGTCCGCTTCCTCGGCTCGACCAGCGACTTCTCCGGCGTCAACCGGGTGATCTCGTCGAACCCGGATACCGAGCGGAACCGAGTGCCCGGCGTCATCGGACGAAATTGTTTGATGCTCATCTCAGCCCTCGAACACGGCGATCGAATCGCCTTCCTTGAGCGTAACGATCGCCTTCTTCCAGCGGGCCGTAGTCCCGCGGGTGCGACCTCGGGTGACCTCGTGCCGCCGCATCTGCATCGTCCGGACGTCGGTGACCGTCACGCCGAACAGCTGCTGAAGCGCGTCCCGGATCTGGTACTTGTTGGCCTCCGGGTGCACCTCGAAGGTGTATTCCTTGCGGGTCTGATACGCGGCCGAGCTTTTCTCGGTTACCACCGGCCGGACGACCACCTGATGCAGCGTCGGCATTACTTGGACCCCTTCTTCTTCGGTGCTGGCTTCTTTTTCGCCGGCTTCTCGGCGGACTTCTTCGCCGTGGTCTTCTTGGCCGCCTTCGCCTTTGCAGCAGGCTTGGCCTTGGGTGTCTTCTTCGGCGCCGCCTTTACCGCCCTTCCTGTCTTTCCCGACCTTGCCGTCTTCTCCGCCCTCTCCGCCTTCTCCGCCTCGGTTTCCTCCGCCAGCGGCTCCGGCATCACCCCGGTCAAGGCGCCTTCCTCGACCACGACTGCCTCGGACCACAGGATGTCGTAGGCCGACGCCTCGGGATACGCCATGACCTCCACGCTCGGCAGGTTCCGCCCGCTCAAATAGGCATTGGCATTGTGCCCCGCCGTGAGGACCAGGGCCTTCCGGCCATCGAGGCCCAGGCTTCCCAGGAGACCCGCGAGCTGCGCCGTCTTGGGAGTACGGAACGCAAGGCGCTCGACGACGTGCAGCGCGCCTTCCCGGGCCCGGGCATTCAGGGCGCTCTTCCGTGCGAGCTGCCGCACCTTACGCGGGATGTCGGTCCGGTAGTCGCGCGGTGTCGGCCCGAAGACCACGCCGCCTCCCCGCCACTGGGGCGAGCGGATCGAGCCCTGCCGTGCCCGGCCGGTGCCCTTCTGCTTCCAGGGCTTCTGGTTGCCGCCGGAGACGAAGCTCCGGCTCTTGGTCATGTGAGTGCCCTGACGCTGGTTGTTCAGGTACACCTTCACGGCCTGGTGCAACACCGGTTCGTTGACCGTGCCGTCGAAGTAGTCCGCCGGCAACGCGAAGTTGGCGTCGCGCTTGGCTCCGGCCGAGCTGTAATGCGGTGCCTCAATCATGGCGGCTCGGCCCTCCCTGTTTCGCGACGGTGACGATTCCGTTCTTCGAGCCCGGAATGGCGCCCCGAACGAACAGGAGATTCCGCACCGGATCCACCTTCACGACCTTGAGTCCCAGCTCGGTATGGCGCTCGGCCCCCATATGCCCCGGCATCCGCTTCCCCTTGATCACACGCGACGGATCGGTGCCTGGACTGATAGAGCCCGGCTTCCGGTGCCGGGTGTTGCCATGGGTGGCCGGGCCACCGTGGAAATGGTAGCGGTGCACCACGCCCTGGAATCCCCGGCCCTTGGTCGTGCCGGTCACCTTCACCAGCTCGCCTGGCGCGAAGATGTCCACCTTGACCTCGGCTCCTGGCGCAGGCGCCTCGCCGTTGACCGTGAACACCCGCAGCACCTGGGGCGCCGTTTCGAGGCCGGCCTTCTTGGCGTGGCCCAGCTGGGCCTTGCTGGTTCGTCCGGCGCGACGAGCCCCAAAACCCAGCTGCACGCCACCGTCACGGACCTGCACCACACGGCAGGGCCCGGCTTCGATAACCGTCACCGGCACCGCGGTGCCGTCCTCCGCGAACACCCGGGTCATCCCGAGCTTGCGGCCGATCAGTCCCATGCCCATTGGCTACTCGACCTTGATTTCGACGTCCACCCCAGCCGGCAGATCGAGCTTGGTCAGCGCGTCCATGGTCTGCGGGCGGGAATCGTTGATGTCCATCAGCCGCTTGTGCGTGCGGAGCTCGAACTGCTCACGGCTCTTCTTGTCCACGTGCGGGCTCCTGAGAACCGTCCACCGCTCGGTCTTTACCGGCAGCGGGATGGGGCCCGACACCTGCGCGCCGGTCTTCTCCGCGGTGCGCACGATGTCGGCCGCGGCCTGGTCGAGCACGACGTGGTCGAATGCCTTGAGGCGAATCCGGATTCTCTGGGCCATCGTTCTCTCACTTCGTTCGAGAAGTTGGGAAGGTCCTATTTCAGAATCTTGGTGACCACACCCGCGCCCACCGTCCGGCCGCCCTCGCGGATGGCGAAGCGCAGCCCCTCGTCCATCGCGATCGGGGTGATCAGCTCGATCGTCATCTGCACGTTGTCCCCCGGCA
>JAXDMF010000406.1:0-6260 GCA_034666205.1 Gemmatimonadales bacterium | reverse complement strand
AAGCGGACCGCCACGAGCAGGCCGAGCACACTGCTCGACAGGCAGGCGAGTGCCAAGGCCGCTGCTGCCGCAATGAAGGTGCGCGGCTCCACCGACACCACCAGCGGGGCGCAGGCCAGCACGATGCCTCCCTGCAGGAAACCCACCAGGGCTGCTGCCAGCGCCCGTCCGGCCAGCACAGCCGGAGCACCTGCCGGGCTGGCCAGCATCAGCCGCAGCATGCCGAACTCCCGGTCGTAGACCGTCGAGATCGCGGTCAACATGGCGCCGAACAGCGCCGCCATCACGATGATCCCGGGGTAGACGAAGGCCTGATACGAGAGGTCGCCGTCGAGTCGCGTAATGGCGTTGTATCCGGTCCCCACCAGCAGGAGCCACATAAACGGCCGCGCGACTCCGCCCAGCAGGCGGCTGGTCTGCCGGGTGGTGCGGGTCAGGTCTCGCGCCACGATGCCGTACACCGCACTCACGGTGCTCATATCAGTGGCCGCCCGGTTGGGTTCGCGCGAAATAGACATCCTCCAGTGTTGCCGGGCGGAGGGCAAACCGCACGATCCCCGGCGTCGATCCAGCCAGCTCGATCACGGCATCGCGCTCCCCGCTGAGCCCTACCCGGAAGCCACGCTCGGTGCGTCCCGTGGTTTGGGCGGCTCCGAGACCGCATAGAGCCTGGGCCAGCCGCTCGGCGCCAGGGCCCTCGATTTCCGCGACTTCGACCCCGATGGTGGCTTTGAGCGCCGCCGGCGCGTCGCTCGCAACGACACGACCCGTGGCGAGGAGCACTACGCGGTCGGCCGGCTCGGCCTCGGCCAGGTAATGGGTAGAGAACAGGATGGTGGTACCATGGTCGCGGCGGCGGCTTTCCAGCAGCGACCAGACCCGCTCCCGATGCTCTGGGTCGAGTCCGACGGTCGGCTCATCGAGAATGAGAAGATCGGGTTGGTGCAGCAGGGCCCGGACGAGGTCTACGATCCGGCGCCAACCGCCGGAGAGCTGTCGGGCCGGCGTGCCGGCGCGATCGCCCAGTCCAGCCCACTCGATGCCCCGGGCCACCGCCTCCCGCGCCGCACGTCCGCCTAAACCCGCCAGGCGGGCGGCGAAGAGCAGGTTCTCCGACACCGTCAGCAGACCGTCGACGGTGTTGTCCTGGAACACCAGTCCGAGTTTCCGACGAACGGCCCGGCGCTCCCGGGTGACGTCCAGGCCGAAGATTCGCGCCACGCCTCGGCTAGGGGCCAGCAGGGTGGCCAGGAGCAGCATGGTGGTGGTCTTGCCGGCGCCATTGGGACCGAGGAGTCCGAACAGCGCACCTTGGGGCACAACGAGGTCGAGCGCGTCGAGCGCCCGCGTGTCGCCGTAATCGCGTCCCAGCCGCTCGGCCTCGATCGCGGGCGGCAATCCGCTCACACCGCGGCGGGCTCGTCTGCGATGTGGCGGTACTGAAACTCGTTCATGGGACGGGACGGCTCGTGCAGGGCGTCGTCGATGATGCGGCGCAGGGGAGTGAGGGTGCAGACCGGGTCCGGGTTGGTCGCGTCGCCCGTCAGGGCAAAAGCCTGGCAGCGACACCCGCCGAAATCGACCGTCTTCCGAGGACAGGAGCGACATGGCTCCTTCATCCAGGCGTCACCGCGGTAGGCGCGGAACGCCTCTGACTCACTCCAGATCCACTCCAACGAGTGTGCTCGCACGTTGTCGAAGTTGAGAGTGGTGATCTGGGTGGCTCCGTGGCAAGGAAGGACCATGCCGTTCGGGGCCACTACCAGGTAGACCTTGCCCCACCCACCATAGCAGGCCTTGGGGTAGGCCTCGAAATAGTCGGGCAAGACGTAGGTAATCTGCATCCGGCCCCGATAGCGCTGGATGGCCTGCTCGGCGATCTCCCTCGAGCGTTCGACTTGCTCACGGGTGGGCATGAGCGCGGCCCGGTTCTGGAGGCCCCACCCATAGTACTGCGTGTTTGCCAGCTCGATCCGGTCGGCACCGAGCTCGGCGGCCATGTCGATGATTTCTCCAATCCGGTCCAGGTTGGCCCGGTGGAGCACGACGTTGATCGTGAAGGCAAAACCCAGCTCTCGCACCAGTACCGCCGCTGCCTGCTTGTGCTTGACCGAGCGCACGCCCGCAATACGCTCCGCGATCTCAGGGTCGGAGTCCTGAATGGAGATCTGGATGTGCTCGAGCCCGGCATCCTTCAGCCGCTCGGCGCGGGACCGGGTCAATCCCAGCCCGGAGGTCACCAGGGTCGAATACAGCCCCTGCTGCCGCGCGTGGGCGGCAAGCTCCTCGAGGTCCTTCCGCAACAGCGGCTCGCCGCCCGAGAGTCCGAGCTGGAGCACGCCGAGCTCCCGAGCCTGGGAGAAGACCCGCTTCCAGTCGTCCGTCGACAGCTCTGCCTCGGCCCGGATCAGCTCCAACGGGTTGGAGCAGTAGGGGCAGTGGAGCGGACACCGGTGAGTCAGCTCGGCCAACAGTGTTGTGGGAACGTTATCCGGCACGTACCAGCTCCCGATCTGCCATTTGGCTCAGATACTCGTTGACATCCGCGCTCACGTCGGCGTGATAGCGCTCACTCAGAATGGTGACGATCTCGTCCACGGTGCGGGTCCCGTTACAGAGCTCGAGGATCGCGGCCCCGGTGTCATTCAGCAGCACGGCGCCCTCGGGGTAGAGCAGTACGTGCTTCTGGCGCACAGCATCGTACTCCAGCCGGGCGAGCCGCCAGAGCCGGGGCACGGTGTCGGGCCCGAGGAGCGTCATTCGGCGTAGGCATTGTGAATGGTATCGATCATCAGCCAGAGCATTTCGAGCTTGAATGCCAGCGCCTCGAACGCTCTGCGCTGGCCCTCGACCGTCGTGCAGTGCTGCTGAACCAGCCGTAGCCCCTGCTGGCTGTCGCGAGGTGCCTGCACCAGCCTGCTTCGGAAATACTCCAGTGCCTCCGGCCGGATCCACGGATAATGCTGGGGAAAGGCGGCGATGCGCTTCCGCATCAGGTCGGGGGCAAACAGCTCGGTGAGCGATGACGCTACGGCCTCGATCCAGGGCTTGGTCTTGCAGAACGTCACGTAGGCCTCGGCGGCAAAGCGAACCCCGGGCAGGACGTGCCGCTCGTCTTCCATTTCCTCTCGCGGCACGCCCAGTGCCTCTCCCAGGCGGATCCACATCTCTATCCCGCCGGGGGACCCCTTTGGGTCCGTCGGGCTGCTGCCGTCATGATCGACAATCCGCTGCATCCACTCCCGCCGCACGTCGGGGGAGGGGCAGTTGGAAATAATGGCGGCGTCCTTCCGGGGTATGGCCCGCTGATACGCCAACCGATTCGCCACCCAGCCCTGGAGCTGCCGAGGTGTCAGACGCCCCTCATGCATGAGTTGATGGAACGGATGGTTGGCGTAGTAGGACGTGCTGAAGGACCGAAGACCCTCGGCCAACGCCTCGGGCTCGAGCGGCCGGTGCAGCACCGGGATAGCTGGAGGCGGGGGAGCCGCCAGGACCGAAGCACTGAGCGTGCTCGTGCTGGTCATATCGTGAAGCTCGTGCCGTCGGCGCCTACCTGAAGTCCGGCCCGCTCGACGGCTTCCCGCTCGGGTGAGTCCTCCAGCAGCATCGGATTGGTGTTGTTGATGTGGGTGTACACGATCACGGGGCGGGTCAGCCCCGCCAGACGAGACAGGCTTCCGTCAGCGCCGGACACGGGCAAGTGATCCATCTCGCGTGCCCTGCGATCGCTGATGCCGAGCGCTACCAACTCGTCGTCGCTCCAGAATGTGCCATCGAAGAGGAGGAGATCGGTCTCTTCAAAGCGGCGGAGCAGCGATTGCTCGAGAGCGCCACACCCGGGAACGAAGGCGCAGGAACCGCCGGTTGCCTCGTCGCGTAGAGTCAGGCCCACAGTGTGCCCGGCTGCAGCCCGGGGCGCAAAACGCGGAGGGCCCGCCGGCACCTCGAAGGGCTCCACCGAGAGACCGCTGGTCTGGCCGTCTCGATACCGGAGCGCGATTCGTTTCCCGATCGGCATTTCCGTCACCTCGACCTCGGCGAACGCCTGGGTAACCGGCAAGAGGCGCGACTCCCGCTCCAGGATGGAACGCACGGCGGAGGTTGCGTACAGTTGAAGCTGCCGGGCTTCGCGCAGAAGGACGATGCCCACCGTGTGGTCCAGCTCGGCATCCGTCGTCACGATTCCTTCGACCGGGACGTGGCGAACCCCGTCTGGCATGGTTCCAGGCAGGCAGGCGAGCTGAGCGCGAATATCGGGTGAGGCGTTGAGCAGGAACCAGCGTTCTCCGTCGGCGCTGACCGCTGCTGTGGATTGGCTACGAGGGAATGCGCGACGCGGATCGGAGCGACCCGTGCGACAGATGGGGCACCAGCAATTCCACTGCGGAAAGCCCCCACCGGCCGCAGTACCAAGAAGAACGACGCGCAACTGGAAAGCCGAAGGGCCCGCTTACGCGAGCCCTTGAGAACAGCTCTGGTTAGAGCGTCGCGACGTAGGCAGTGACTTCCATCGTGACGGCTACGACTTCGGCTTCGGGTTTGGTCCAGGTCATTGTGCGCTCCGGTTGGTGTAGGGCAGTTGTAGGAAACTCACCTGGGTGCGTTCACCCACTCGGGTCGGTGAACGACCCGACGACACGGAGGATAAAGCAGGTGACGTGCCAACCCGGGCTGCTGCGGGAGCGCCGGGCCTAAGTTTCTTTCCTCCTGAGAGTTGGGTCCCTTGATCGTGGCGAATGGTTGGCCCGTCGATAATCGCCATAATTGGGGCATCCGAACCAATGTGGGTGTTCTCACCCACCCTGGATGCCGAACTTCTTCAGTCTGTAGCGAAGGGTGTCGCGCGTGATGCCGAGCCGTTGCGCTGCCTTGGTCTGGTTGCCACCGGCCTCGCGCATGGCCCGCTCGATCATCGTGCGTTCCCACTGGCTGAGGTCCACCCCGGTCGGGAGCTCGGCTGGAGTCGTGACCGTGGCCGGGAGCTCAGGGGCGGGCGCGTGCCCGTCGGAGCCTCCCCGGACGGGGGTCGTCAACGAGAGGTGCTCGACATCGATGGTGTTGTCCCGGCTCCAGAGGACGGCGCGCTCGATGACGTGACTCAGCTCTCGGATGTTCCCCGGCCAGGGATACGAGAGCAGGACCTCGCGGGCCCGCGCGTCTATCCGGCGAACGTCCTTCCCGTACTTGGCGCTGAAGCGCCGCAGGAAATGGTCGGCGAGTATCAGGGCGTCTTCGCCTCGCTCCCGTAACGGCGGGAGGTGGAGCAGAATCACCGCCAGGCGGAAATACAGGTCGCTGCGAAAACGGCCCTGCTGCACTTCCCGCTCGAGGTCGCGGTTGGTGGCCGCGAGAATGCGAACATCGATCTTGCGATCGCGGATCCCCCCCACCCGGCGCACGGTTTGCTCCTCGATGGCCCGAAGCAGTTTGCCCTGAAGCGAGGGCTCCAGGTCGCCGACCTCGTCGAGGAGTAGAAAGCCGCCTTCGGCCGCCTCGAACAGGCCCAGCTTCGACTCCTTGGCATCGGTGAACGCGCCACGCTCGTAGCCAAACAGCTCCGCTTCCATGAGGCTCGCCGGCAAGGCGGTGCAGTTTATCTCAATGAACGGCTTCCCTACCCGGGGGCCGGAGCTGTGGAGAGTGCGGGCCACCAGTCCCTTCCCGGTGCCGGTCTCTCCGGTGATGAGGACCGGCGGGGTCTCGTTCAGCGCGGCGACCTGGCGGACCTGCTCCATGACCGCGAGAATGGCGGGGGAGTTGCCGAGCATTCCGGCCAGCGGCAGCTCGCTGGCGGCGCGCCGCCGGTAGTAGGAGAGCTCCTGCTTCATCAGGGCGGTCTCGCGGGCCCGGTCGGCCAAGAGCTTCAACTCCTCCAGGTCCACCGGCTTTTTCATGTAATCGAAGGCGCCGAGCTTGACCGCCTCGACCGCGCCTTCGATCGAGCCGTATGCGGTCATGATGATGACCGGGATGGCGGGATCGAACTCCTGGATCCGTCGGAGGAGGTCGATGCCGCTCATGCCCGGCAGCCGCACGTCGGCAAAGATCACGTCCGGACGCAGCGTGGGAAGCAGCTCGATGGCCTGCTCGGCGTCACTCGCCACCTCGGCCTCGTAGCCCGCCTGGACGAGGAAGGCCTTCACCGCCCGAGCAAGAGTGCGCTCATCGTCCACGATGAGAACGGTCGAGCCGCTCATGCCGAGACCGTCGCCTCGGCCTGCGCAGCCGGCAGCCGCAACCGCACGCTGGTCGCGCCG
>JAXDMF010000405.1:0-10914 GCA_034666205.1 Gemmatimonadales bacterium | reverse complement strand
TCCTGGGATGGGAGAGCAGGAACTCGCCGATGGTGGGATCGAGGGTGAAGCCGTGTGCGCCCTGACCGGTGGTGTAGACCAGCATCGTGCTCGAGCCGTACATGATGTAGCCGGCCGCCACCTGCTTGCACCCCGGCTGCAGCACGTCGGCCGAGGTGCCCCTGCCGTGCAGGCTCACCCGGCGATAGATGCTGAAGATGGTCCCGACCGCCGAGTTGACGTCGATGTTGGATGAGCCGTCGAGGGGATCGAAGAGGACTGCGTATTTGCCGACTGGGTATTCGGGAGGAACCGGGATGATGTCGTCGTCCTCTTCCGAACCCATTGCGCACACGCGGCCGGTGTGTTTCAGGCATTTCTTGAGGGTTTCATTGGCAAAGACATCGAGCTTCTGCTGCTCCTCGCCCTGGACATTGATGCCGCCGGCGGCGCCAAGAATGTTGACCAGGCCGGCCCGGCGGATGGCCGCGGAGATGATCTTGGACGCGAGGGCAATGTCGTAGAGCAGGTTGGAAAGTTCCCCCGTTGCCTCGGGGTAACGGTCCTCCTGGTCGAGAATGAAGCGTTCGATGGTCGTGACTGAAGTCTGCAAGAAACCTCCGCTTTACCGTTGACCGTTCGCGCTGTTCTGCCGAACGTCGTACGTGGCCGAGCGCCCCCGAGCCTTCACCACCATTCTCTGCCCGTCGGTCGTGACGGTCACCAGACCATCGCGATCGGTACGCCACACGTCTACCCGGTGCCTTAGCAGGCGACCGAGGGTTGCGGCGGCGGGGTGCCCATACGTGTTCTGCCCCACCGATATCACCGCCACCTTGGGCCGGAGCGAGTCGAGCCACTCGTCACCCGTGCTTCCCCGGCTGCCGTGATGGCCAACCTTCAGCAGGTCCACTGCACCAGCCCGCCCCCGCATCTCCGCTTCCGCGGGGAAGCCGGCATCACCGGCCAAGAGTGCCTGAAAGGCGCCGTATTCAACCAGCAGCACCAGCGAATCCTCGTTCAGGTCCTCGCCCCAGCGCGCCCACTCGTAGGGATGCAGAACCGTGAAGTGAACGCTGTCCAGCGTGAACCGCTCACCCCGGCGCCCGCGGTGCCAGGCGATCGATTCAGCGGCCAGCTCATCGAGGAATTCATAGTACAGCGGGTCGGCAACCTGATCGCCGGGCTCGATAACCATCCCGGCATGAAACCGGTCGAGCACACTAGGAACGCCGCCAAGATGGTCGGCATGTGCGTGGGAGACGATGGCTACCGCGAGCTCCCGTGCGCCATGGCTCACCAGGAACGGGACCACGACACGGCGACCGGCATCACTCCGATCGTTCCTGGGGCCGGCATCGACCAGAACCCATCGGCCAGCCGGCGTCCGGAGCAGGGCCCCATCGCCCTGACCCACGTCGAGAAAATGTAACGTCAGTCCGGAGCCCCCGTTAGCCGATCGCGGGGCCCCGACCCACAACATGCCGGCCCAGAGGGTCACGACGCCGGCCCAGCTCCATCGCCTTACGGCTTCGGCCAAGGTGTTCCGCTTGCCGATGGCCCAGAGGCTCACAACCAACCCCGCGAGCCAGGGGAGGGCAGACCGAACCTCCGCGGCCTCGATGGCGTGACCGCCGGGAACTGCCGCACCGCCCGCCGCGAGGAGCTCGAGCAGGTGAAGCGCCAAGCCGGCGCCGCCAGCGAGCGCACTTGCCAGACCGGGCCAGAGGGGCAGGATCAGCAGGCTGGCCAGCACTCCCGGGACTGCCACGGCGGCCAGCGGTATGGCGATGAAGTTGAGCACGATCCCGATAATGGCCACGGTCCCGAGAGCCGCGGCCGTGATCGGAGCGGTCGCAAGGGTGGCCCCCACTGACGACCCGAGCGTGCGCCACCAGACCGCCGTCCCGAGTGCGTGGTCGGTCCAGCGGCTGAAGGTGGTTGCGCCCCAAAGCGCAGAGGCGGAGAGCCAGGCGCCGAGATCGAGGATGACCCAGGGGTCGAGCAGCAGGACGCACAAGCAGGTGGCGGAGAGAAGCGCGTTCGTCTCTACCCGTCGCTGCCGCCCACGACTGATAGCCACCAGCACCGCCAGCGCGGCAGCCCGGGCGGCCGGAGCCGGCCACCCGAGAAACGCGACGTATGCGACACTGGCAGCGGCGGCGAGCACGAGTGCCAGAACCCGCCCCACCCGGACCAGGCGGCAAAGGAGGAAAATCCACGCAGTTATCACGCCCACGTGGAATCCAGAGATGGAGAGCAAGTGCACCAGCCCAGACTGGGCGAATCGATCCTGGAGGGTTCGGTCCATACCCCCCCGCCGTCCCAGGATCAGTGCATCGACCATCGGTGCGCGTGTCCCATAGAGCCTGCGGCTGGCCCGGCTCAGCGCGGTTCGAAGCCGTGCCGAGAGAGCAGCCTTCCCGGCAATCCGGTGGATCTGCAGAATGACCAGCGTGCCGCCAGGCCGGCCGGACCGGTTGGGGTGCGCGACCCAGCGCGCGCCTACCTCAACGGTGCGACCAGCCTCACTCGATCGGCCTTGCGGCCATCTGGCCGATACCGGGCCCGTGCAGCTGGCCCCGAGCGGCTGTACTTCCAGCCGGCTAGGGTCGGACTCCGCGGGCTCGAGCAGACGCAACGAGAGCCGCAGCAGCCCGGTCGGTAGCCGGGCCGCGCAGCTCCGCTCCTCCTGAATCCAGGCGACCTCGCCGCTGAGCCTTCCGAGAACAAGCGCCGCGCACAGCACGGCCGGGAGGGACCGGCGCCAATACAGCCCGAGCACGAGCGAGATCCCGATTACCCAACGCGGAGCGCCAAAATGCAGAAGGCCGGTCGCGAGACCGGCCCCATATGCCATGGTGAACAGAATGGGAGGCCGGAGCCTCACCACCCGAGTCCTATGTCGGCGGCGTACCTCCCCGAGCCTTGCAGCGCGGGGCCACCGAAACTTTCCGCAGCGCCTCCATAACGATGACCTCTATGGCGGCCCGGCTTTGCTCCTTCTCCAGGCTCACCTCGGTGACAACCGCTCCCTCCCGGCGAGAGACATAGCGCGGCGGCACCCGGTTGAGGGCGTAGGTCAGGACATCGTCCCGGCAGAGCTCGCAGCCACAGAAGGCCGGAAAGTGCGGCCGCAGCGTGTCGTACGCAGCTGCGACGTGATCCTCCACCAGATTCCTGATCACAACACCGCCAGCGCCGGTGTAACGACAGAACCGGTGAACGTGGAGCCCGTGGTGCCGGTGAGACGGACTTGGTGATACTCCCCGGAGCTGCTTTGTGGCAGATCGACCAGCACCAGATAGTTGGAGCGGGTTCGCGCCAGCATGAGCTGCCCGCGTTTGGCCGGACGCTCCACCAATGCTTCGTGGATTTCGCCGACCCGGCCGATATTCTTTCGGCGTGTGCGGGCGCGAACAACATCGATGAGGCGATCCAGACGAGCCGATGCCACCTCGTCCGGGATGTGATCCCTGAGACGCACCGCGGGGGTGCCTTCACGCACAGAATACTTGAAGGTGTAGGCCTCGTCGAAATCGGCATCGGTGACCAGGCTGAGCGTCTCTTCGAACTGGGCCTCGGTTTCGCCGGGGAATCCGACAATGATGTCGGTCGAGAACGTGAGGCCGGGGATAGCCCGGCGCAGCTCGGCCATGACCTCGAGATAGCGCTCCCGGGAATAGCGCCGCAGCATTCGTTTGAGCACTGCATTCGAGCCACTCTGCACCGGCAGGTGCACGTGCTCGCACACCGCCGGCGTAGTAGCCATGGCTTCGATGACTCGGGCCGTGAAGTCGGTAGGATATGGGCTGGTGAACCGCAACCGTCGTAGCCCATCCACCGCACCGACAGCCCACAGTAGGTCGGCGAAATCGTGCGTGCCATCGTGGTAGCTGTTGACGGTCTGCCCGAGCAGTGTGACTTCGGTAGTTCCCTGCTCTACCAGCGTGACTATCTCCGCCACGACATCGTCCAGCTTCCGGCTGCGCTCCGGCCCCCGGGTCTGCGGAACGATGCAGAAAGTGCAGCGGTAATCGCATCCGCGCTGTACCGTGACGAATGCGGTTGGTCCGTTTTCCCGCGCTGCCGGAACGTCCTCGTAGTGCTCCCAGGAGCGGAATTCGGTGTCGCTCACCCGCTGTCCGCCCTGGGCCAGTCCAATGAGCTCCGGCAGGTTCCGATACCCATCCGGCCCGACCACCAGATCCACCCGGGGAACCCGGGCCAGGAGCGCTGGGCCCAAGCGCTGGGCCATGCAGCCGACCACACCGAGGATCCCGCCGCTGCGCTTATGGCGCTGCAGCTCGCCAACCCGGCCGATCACTCGTTGCTCGGCATTGTCCCGCACCGCGCAGGTGTTGACCAGCATCACATCGGCCCCGGCCGGCTCAGTGGCCCGGACATACCCATCCCGGAGGAGCACGCCGAACATGAGCTCGGAATCGGCCACGTTCATCTGGCAGCCGTAGGTTTCGATGTAGACGCTTTTTGGCATGCGGCAAGTATAGTGGGGCGGCGGGGCGGCTGCCTTGGCCCTCATGGTCTCACGGAGACACCCACGGAGATCAGAAACGCGCGCTCGGAGTAGACTCCCTCGGAGCGCCAGAGGTGCTCCAGCGAGAGGTCGATACCGGCGCGCTGTTGGGCAAACCGCATCCCGGTCCCCAGAGACACACCGAACTCGTGACCCTGTTCCCCGGGGACCAGCGGGAACGGCAGGGTTGCGTAACGCGCGCCCAGCCGGATCGGCCGGCGATACGGACGCTTCGGATCGGAGGTGTATTCCACGCCCGCCGCCACCTCGAACGTGTTCTTGGCACCGGTCCCGCCCTGCTGCAGCAGATCGCTGTTGGCGCCCGACCAGGTACGCACGATACTCTGCACTCCCAGCTGCAGCTGTCCCGCCGGCTGGAGCCGCAGGCCGAGACCGAAGGTGTAGGGGAGATCGACACTGCCCACCCGGGCGGAGTCGAGGTCCACATTGACATGTCCATCAGTTCGCAGAAGTGCGGCGATAGCAAAGCGGGTCCCGAACTGGCGGATGACGCCGGCGGACAGACCGACTCCGGCGTAGGAGATCTCGGATTTCTGCGTGCTCGAGAGAAAGCTGGAATCGCTGAAGACCCGACGCGATTGCAGTCGATTGGAGCCGGTGATGACATGAAAGCCGCCGCCGAACGTCCAGTGATCGTGAACCCGGTAGGAACCGGCCAGGCGAAGATCGTTCAATCCCCCTCGGGAGGAGAATGAATCGATCACCCCGACGGGCACGCCTCGAAGGTCGAGTGTGTCTTCCGTGACCACGGTGAAATCGCGGCTGGTGTAGTTCGAGAAGCTGATGCCGAATGCCGCGACCGACCGCACAGGACCAGCAACCGAAAGGAGGGGAAAGCGCGTGTCCCGCAGGGAGGCGGTGCCGGCCGGGTTCTCCGTGTGCCGAAAGCTCTGCGTCAGAACAAAGGAGCTGGTCAGTGTCGGGACGGCACCCAGTGCGGCGGGATTCAGGCTGGACTCCGGGTCGAACAGTCCGAAGGCACCCGAGCTTCCCGCTGCGCGTACCGCCAGACCGCGTCCCGGAAAGCCGAGGCCGCGCACGCCGAACTGGGACGATTGGGCGCTGGACACCCCCGGCAGGAGCGCGAGCAGGATAAGCAGAGAGGCGAAACGCACTCAGGGATTCTCGAAAGGAAATGCGCGGAGATAACTGATGTGGAGCCGTGGTCGCACGGCCGGATCGGCCGCCCTGGTCGAGTAGAAGACCGGCCGGGAGAAACTGGCCGCTTCAATATCAGGGGCGAACGCCAGCATCAACGCCGAGGGTCGACTTGTGGGAGTGAGCCAGGTCTCTACCAGCCGCACGGCCTCGAGATTCACGGTAGTGGCGCCAGCTTCAACCGTGTCCGCGGGTGGTGGGAAGAGACCCGACCGGCCTGCCGTCGCGCTCACGGGCGATTTCGCGCCCAGGTCGGCCGTGACCGCCTTTGCCTGGAGCCGTGCGGGATCGGTCGGTAATCCCGAGATCGGGGCGACCGGCGTGAGCTCCAGCGTGGCCCGCACGATGGTCGCCGAGTCACGGATGTGGGGAGGAAGCTCGAAGCGAAGCAGCGCCCGCGAGGATGGCTCGCCCCCGACTACCAGCAACGTGGTGTCCGGCACCGGCTGGGGCGGAAGGACAAAGGAGTTGAAAGGTACCGCCAGGCTAAACGTCCTCAGCTTCGCGGTGCCGGTGTCCGGGACATTCAATGTCGCATAGGTGAAAAAGACTGCGCCGGTGCCGCTGGCCGACGAGCCCAGCCGAATCCCCGTCGCGCCCGGCGAATCGATCCGAATGCCGAGTGCCAGCACCCCGGTATCCGCCGGCGGAATCAGGACGCTGTCCAGTCCGACGCCCGAGAAGACGGTCCGGATCGCCCCACGTTTCAGCGTGTCCGGCACGTCGATCGTTCGGATCAGGTTGCCGGGAACGAATGCGGGATCGACCGCCGCATAGGTCGTTGTCGTATCGATCGAAATAGGGATCCGGTAGAGCAGGATCTTGAGACCTGGGAGGGTGGTGTCGCGGGCAATGAGGTTGAAACCGAAAGCAACGGAGTCAATTGTGTAGCTGCGGGTCGTGTCCCGGACAGTGACCGTGTCACTCCGCCGGGAGAACCGCATGATGGCCCGCGTCTCGAAACCGCCCAGCCCATTGGACGCCAGGAGCCCCGCCGCCGATGAGGGCTGAACGTAACCGCGGAAGCTGCTGTCAGCGCCGATGATAGGGCTGATCACCTCATCGAACACTTCAGAGGAGCCCCCGGGGCAGAGCGCGGGGCAATCGGCGGGAGCGGTGAGCTTCTCCTGGCAGCCCAGGAATGCGAGGGTTGCCAGCAGCGCGTAGTGTCTCCGCCTCACCGCAGCTGCTCCGGCCCGAAAGCCGCCGGCAGTAGGTCGGACAGGCGCCAGGTCACGGTCCGCTTCGGTCCGACGCCCTCGATCGGCAGATCCAGCCCGAATTCGGCGAGGACCTGGCGGCATGCCCCGCAGGGGGCGGCCGGCGGGTCCACGTCCGACACCACGACGGCCCGGCGGAAGCGATGCGCACCCGCGCTCACCGCCGCACAGATCGCAGCGCGTTCGGCGCAGATAGTCAGGCCGTATGACGCGTTCTCCACGTTACAGCCTGCGAAGATGGCGCCATCCATGGCCTCGAGGGCCGCCCCGACACGGAATTTCGAATACGGGGCATAGGCGCGTGTCTGCGCGCTCCGCGCCGCGGAGATCAGCGGATCAGTCAAGCCAAACCTCGGAAAGGAACGAGGTGCCCGCCGCGAGCGCGGGTACCCCGAGAAACTCGGCCACGGTCTGGCCGACATCGGCGAATGTTCCACGGCGGCCCAGATCGACCGGCCGTACCTTGGGTCCCACCACCAGCAGCGGTACGACTTCCCGAGAGTGATCGGTCGAGGGAGTCGTCGGATCGTTGCCGTGGTCGGCGGTAAAGATAACGAGGTCATCCTCCCGGACCCCGTCCAACAGACGAGGCAGCGCCCGATCGAGCTCCCGAAGGCCGCCATGGAATCCCGGCACGTCGTTCCGATGGCCCCAGGTCTGATCGAACTCGATCACGTTCGCAAGCAACAATCCTCGCCGCATCGCCCGGAGCGCGCCCTCGATCAACACGTAGGCCTCCGCGTTGGTCCCGGTGTGCACGCTGCTGATTCCACGACGGGCGAACAGATCGTCCACCTTGCCCACCCCCACGCGGGGGATCTGTCGTTCCGCCAGACGGTCCAGCAGAGTAGGACCCGGAGGGGCCAGACTGAAGTCGCGCCGGTCTACGGTTCGTTTCCAGGCCCCGGGTTTACCGGTGAAGGGTCGCGCGATCACCCGGGACACTGCGTGCTCGCCCGTCAGCAGCTCCCTCGCCGCGGCACAGGCCACATAGAGCTCCTCGAGCGGCACCGTCCCGTCGTGCGCGGCAACCTGAAAAACGCTGTCAGCCGACGTGTACACAATCCAGTCGCCGCTCCGGCAGTGCTCGGCGCCATACTCATCCAGCACCGCGGTTCCTGAAGCGGCCTTGTTGCCCAGGACCCCACGGCCCGTGCGGGTGACGAACTCCGTGATCACGCTCTGCGGAAATCCTTGGGGGTAGGTCGGGAAGGGCTTTTCGAGGATCAGCCCGCAGAGTTCCCAGTGACCGGTGGTGCTGTCCTTTCCCGGACTCGCCGGCTCACACAGGCCGTGCGCGGCTCGCGGTGACTCCACCGGGGCGACCCCAAGAATTTCAGCACAGCGGCCGAGACCCAGGGCTTCGAAGCGGGGCATCGACAGGCCCCCAACCGCTCGGGCGACATTCCCAAGGGTGTTGCTGCCGGCGTCTCCATAGAGATGAG
This sequence comes from Gemmatimonadales bacterium, assembly GCA_034666205.1. Taxonomy (GTDB): domain Bacteria; phylum Gemmatimonadota; class Gemmatimonadetes; order Gemmatimonadales; family GWC2-71-9; genus CAVVWJ01. Next base: position 2,554 of record JAXDMF010000405.1, on the reverse strand, counting down.
CGTCGGGAGCGAACCCGATTCCCATCCCGTCGAGGACGATGATGGCCGCCCGCCGCATCACGCCTTGGGCATTGTTTGCACGTATCGGAACCGAAGCGAGGTGACCGCCTGCTCGATCAGCTGCTTCTCATCCGGGTCCAGCCGGCTAGCCGTCTTCTCGGCAAGCATCCCCAAGGTATCAATGAGAGTCTGGGCTGCCTGACGAGAATCCCCGAGACCTTCGGCTCCCTGCGGCAGGTGACCGCTCAGGGCAGCCTCGGCTTGCTGGGCCAGGCCCAGAACCAGCGACGCGAAATGTGGATTCACGTTGGCCTCTCATAGCGGCGAGGCACCCTGGACCCCAGCCGGGTGAGCAGTTCGTAGGAGATGGTCCCGGCCGCCGACGCTTGCTGATCGAGGGTCACCAAACCACCGAATACGGTGGCGACGTCACCAATGGCAACGTCGTGCTCCACCACCGCCATGCACATGTCCATCGTCACCCGCCCTGCTACTGGGGCGAGCTTGCCCTTGACCTCCACCACGCGGGCCGTAGCCGACCCGCCACCCTGGGCCGCGCGGGGAAACCCGTCGGCGTAGCCGACCGAGATGGTGGCGATGACACACCGCCGGTCGGCGCGCCATGATGCGCTGTAGCCCACCGTGTCCCTGGCGGCGATCGATCGAATCGCCACGACACGTCCCCGCAGGGCGGCCACGGATCGTGGTTCCGGTCCTCCGGCCGCTCCGCCATAGAGAAAGATGCCCGGCCGCACGAGATCGGCGGCGAACCCGCGGCCCCGGAGTGCAGCGGCGCTGTTGGCGGCATGAACCAGAGTCGGACGCCGCGGCAGCGATTGGACGACTTCCTGAAAACGATCCCACTGGCGAACCGTAGTGTCAGTATCGGCCTCTGCGGAGAGGAAATGGGTGAAGACACCTTCCCACCCGGGCGCCTTCCTCAACCCGCTCCTCAGGCTATCCAGTGAGACACGATCGTCCCAGCGCACGCCCGCCCGGCTCATACCCGTGTCGATCTCCACATGAAACGGCCGCTCGGTCCGAGTGGTCCAGGCCTGTAGCGCGGCATGGTCGCCGAGTGCGGGACGAAGGTCGAGCTGGAGGTATTGCTCGATCCATTGGGGCACGAACGGCGTTACCACGAGAATCGGCCGAGTGATTCCGGCGTCTCGGAGGGCAGCGGCCTCTTCGACGGATGCGACGCCGAAGCCCCATGGATCGACGGACTCCAGCACCCGCGCGACCTCCACCGCCCCGAGTCCGTAGCCGTTAGCTTTGACCATCGGTAACAGCCGGCTGCCGCTGACAGCGGCCACGGTGCGTGCATTCGCTACCAGCGCCGCCAGGTCGACGTCCACCCATGCGCGTGATGTATCGGAGGGAAAGGTCATGGCGAGCCGGGCGGTATGATATTCGGCACGGGGGACAAAATGCAAGACAATTCGGCGCTCGGGCGCGCCATGGCGACGGTGCGGGACCTCCGGAAACGATGCCCGTGGGACCGGGCGCAGACCCGTGAAACGCTGCGGCCGTATCTGGTCGAGGAAGTGCTCGAGCTCGACCACGCACTGGGTGAAGGGGATGTCGTGCAGATTAGAGGAGAGGTGAGCGACCTGATGCTCCACCTCGCGTTCCAGCTCGTCATCGCCGAGGAGCGCCGGGAGTTCACCGCCGAGCAGGTGGCGGACGAGCTGGAAGCCAAGATGCGGCGTCGCCACCCCCACCTATTCGATCTCGGCAAGGCCGAACCCTGGGAGGAAATCAAGCGTCGCGAACGCAAAGGACACGTGCTGGCCGGACTCGTCCCAACGCTGCCGGGATTGCTGATGGCCGTTCGGCTGCAGCAACGCGCCGCGGCGGTAGGGTTCGACTGGCCCGACACCTCGGGTCCTGTCGAGAAGGTCCGGGAGGAGCTCGCCGAGGTCGAGCAGGAGTTTCGCGCCGAGTCGTCGAACCATGAGGGGGCCGATCCGGACCCGAATGCACCGGGGCGACTCCCCAGTGACGCGCTGGTGAAGGAGATCGGCGATCTGCTCTTTGCCGTCGTCAACCTGGCCCGGAAGGCAGGGGTTCAACCCGGGCCGGCGCTCGACTGGGCCAATCGGAAATTTCGGCAACGCTTCGAGGCGCTCGAGCGCCTCGCCGGTGACCGAGGTATCGACGTGGGGTCGGCCGGCCTGGACGTGCTGGACGGGTTGTGGAACGAGGTGAAGGCTAGGGATATAACCGATGTATCTGCCGCGGGAAGGCAATAGCCTCCCGGATGTGGGGAATTCCGCAGATCCACGCTACGGTCCGTTCGATGCCCAGCCCGAAGCCGGAATGCACGAAAGTCCCGTACTTCCGGAGATCGAGATACCAGCGGTAGACCTGGGGATCGAGTCCTTGCTGCTCGATCCGTGCAAGAAGCTTGGAGTAATCGTCTTCCCGCTGGGAACCTCCGATGATCTCGCCGTATCCTTCCGGAGCCAGACAGTCGTTGTTGAGAACGGTCCTCGGATCTTCGGGGTTTTCCTTCATGTAGAAAGCCTTTACCTGCTTGGGATAGTTGTAC
>JAXDMF010000404.1:0-9120 GCA_034666205.1 Gemmatimonadales bacterium | reverse complement strand
GGGACTCGCGAGATATTCGCGAGCGGACTGGAGGATCCATGCGGGGTGCTCTTCGTTGGAGCCACCCTCTGGGTAGCCGATCGGAAGGGGGTCTATCGAGTGACCCGCGGTCAGGTCGAGCTGGTGTACCCCGAAAGAAGCTTTCCCCGAAAGCTGCACTTTCTGAATGACCTCGCTGCCGGAGGCGACGGAACCATGTACGTGAGCGACACGGGGGACTCGACCGCGGCCGGTCGTGGGGCCATCTTCGTGCTCATTCCCGGCCAACGCCCCTCGATCCTGCCTGGGAGTGATACGGTACGGGCGCAGTCGAGCGCGAACGGCCTTGTTCCCGGCGGCGGAGACACGCTGTACGTCGTAGGGTACCGGACTGGCGTGCTGTCGGTGACGGATGGTCACGGCTCCTGGCGCGAGATCGCGCGGGGGCTGGGCTCACCCGATGGGATCGACGGGGCCGAGCAGGGAAGCGCGTTCTACGTGAGCGACAATGTGGGGGGGAAGCTCTTTCTGGTACCACGTACACCTGGCGGCCACACCGTCACCCTTGCAGTCGGGCTCAAGGCACCGGCCGATCTGCTGGTGGACCGCCGGCGGGGTTGGCTGGTCGTGCCGGAGAACGACGGTAACCGACTGAGCGTGTACCGCAGCGACCGTGTCGCGCGATAAGACTTGAACTTACAGAGTTCCGCTCACGTGTTACATCAAGCAGGGGATGGCGGCGCCGGATGGGGCCCCGTCATCCCCTGCCTGCTGTTTGGGACCTACGCCGCTGGGCCCAGCTTCTTCTGGATTTCCTGCGCCTGGTCCAGGTGTTTCTTGACGACCGGAACCGCCTTTTCGATCAGACCCCTCAACTCCGCGGTCTGGGTGGTTACCCTGGCCTGATTGGCAAAGTCGAGTACGGCCTGGTGGATCGAGACCTCGTGGTCGATGTAGGTCTGGTCGAACTCAGTCCCCTTGGCTGCCTTCTTTAGCGCGTCCATCTCGTTCCGGAGATAGCCGGCGAGCGGGTCTCGCTCGGGCAGCTTCGGCGTCACGCCCAGTTGCTTGGCCAGCTCCTGGCCGGCGACCCGCATCGCGTGGTGCTCCGCCATCATGAGCTTGGCAAACGCCTTGACGTCCGGGTTAGTGGCCTTCTTGAGGGCCACCGCTCCGGCTGCGCTGTCGGCCATATTGGCCTCGTCGAGCAAGGCGACAATGTTCGAATCGGCGAGACCACCTTTCGGAGTGGCCGCCGATGGTGCACTACGGGCCGTCCCGGTATCGGCCGGAGTGGCGGCGCTCGCCGCGGCGCTTTGATCCCGTCCTGCATTCTCCGTCCTGCCCTGGCACGCCGTTGCCGCGAGCAGCAGTAGCATGAGTCCTACCGGTAGTCCAGCGAGTCGTGCCGCCTCGGTCTTCATACACCCTCCCTCGAGTGGTCGAATTTGCGTCCCACGTTTGTACAACCTCGGGAGTCCGCCAGATGTGACAGCCGTCACCCGGGCTTCTTCAGTTCTTCCGCCCTCCTGCCGATACCAGAACATGACCTCGGGTGAATCTGAAAGTCCTGCCCAGGCAACTGGATCGTCGGAGGAAAGATGGCACGCATTCGATTGGCGCCCGGTCTGTTCTGGGCCGCCGCCCTGCTGGTCGCGACAAGCGGGTGTGGCTTCGATCCCGAAGGGGATCAGCCGCTCGCTCCGCCACCAGTCTACCAGGAGTGGTGGGCGAAGACGGAGGCCTGCTCCGGACTCGCCGGCAATTTCTACCGGGTCCAATGGTCCGTCATCGAAGGCTCCAGCTTTCCCTGTTCGAGCGGCCAGTGCGCGGGTCACTGGACGACCAGCCATCACATCTTCCTGGCCGGCGACTGGCAGATGGACGAGATGGTGGTGCGTCACGAAATGCTCCACGAGCTGATCGGCAAGCCGGGGCATCCGAATCCGCCATTTGGCCAAGGCTGCCCGCTAACCTGGGCCACCTGGAACGGCGGCGCCGCAGGGCTCGATGTCGTCGCCCGCGGGACTGTTCGCGTGCCGCCGAAGAACGTGGACTAGAAGAGGTTTTCCCGGCTCAGATTCCGCATCACCTGTTTTGCCACCGAGTCCGCTCGGGCCGCCTGCGTGGCTTGCCCGGCGGACGCGAAGGCTTTTGAAGCCCCTCCGTACACCACCGCATAGAGCTGCAGGATCGATCCGGACGGCGGGTCCACCCAGCCTCTGGGGCGGTTCCGGGCGGCCGCCTGCCAGTGATACACGTCCCAGAGGAGCTTTTCAGTTCGCGGCAGATCGAGATAGCCGAGACTGGAGGTCAGCACGATCGAGGCATTGGGCACGACGGGTTTCGGCATCAGCTTCCGCACCAGGCCCTGCGATACCAGGTACTCGCTCAGCCCCAGCGTCTGATCGGGATACCCACCGTCGCTCCAGCTGAAATAGATGGGACGCTTGCCCAGGTTGTCGCGAATGAGGAAGATGGTCGCGAGATCCTGGAGCAGAAGGACATCCTGCCCGAAGGCGATCTTCAAGCTATCGAATGCGACGCCACCCTTTTCCGACACGCGCATGGCCTCTGGCAGGCTGTCCAGCTGGGGCTCGGTCAGACTGAACACCGGCTCCTGAGGCTGGGGCCATTTGATCGGGACATCGGTCGCTTTCTTCGTTGTGTCGGTGAGGGGCACGCCCGACTCGGCCGGCTTGGGCTTCCAGAGTGCGGCTGCCTGGGCCGGATCGAATTCCGGTGTAGCGCGGCGCCGCAGCTGCCGCAGGTGCCACCGGGTATTCATGAGCGACAAATTCGCCAGCGTCACATCCCGCCGGATTCCTTCCACCTCCTGAGCGTACCAAAGGGGGAATGTGTCGTTGTCGCCTGCGGTGATCAGAATGCCGTACGGCTCGACCGACTGGAGGATGTCGTAGGCAAAGTCGCGGGGAACGGTCTCGTGTGCCCGGCTGGCGGTGATGCGGTTGCCCAGCAGAGGAATGAACGCGAGCGCCAGGACCAAACTGGCGGCGGCCCAACGACTGGCCTGGGTGCCTCGATCTCTGAGGAACAGGACGATCTGCTGCATCAGCGCCCCAAACCCGAGGGCGACGAAGGCCCCGAACACGGCGTAGAAAGCGAGAAAGAAGTAGTCCCGTTCGCGTACCTCTCGGGGGAGGGACGGCTCCCCGGGATACTGGGAGTAGCCGTACTTGAAGTTCATGTAGTACACCAGGCCGACCGACAGCGTGCCGAGCAGCGCAACGCCCGCGATACCCGCCCGGCGGTCGTGCTTCCACAGCGACCAGAGCCCGCTCAGGCCGAGCGCCGTAAACAAACCGGTGGCAACAGCGGCAAGCCGTCCCCAATCGCGGGCGAACTGCCAGGAGAAGTACTGCCAGAAGTTGCCCAGCTGCCCGACGAAGGTCGCCTGACGCTGCGTAATTGGTGGTTTGCCATATTGCACCCGGTTCAGCACGTCCTGCAGGGCCTGACTCAGGAATCCAACCGGCTCGCCCTCGTTGATCGGCGGGAACTGGGCCGCACGCATCGGCAGCCACAGATAGTTGAGCGAGATGCCCACCACCACGGCCGCAAGGCCGAGATAGACCAGCGGGTCGCGCGGGCTCTTCCAGAATGCATAGCTGAGCACCACGAGGGTCAACAGAATGAGAACCACTCCCGTGGTGTCGCCGTTGACCATGGTGATCCACTCTCCGCTCACGGCCAGCAGCAAGGCATAAAACGTCACGATAGCCCAAGGACGGAGCACGGTGCGCCAGTCGGTCCAGAGGACGTAGACCGCCAGGGCAGGGACGGCGAGCACCCCCATCATGTGATTGGTCGACGTCAACGCGAGCACGTAAGCAATCAGCACCAGCCATCGGTCACGGTGGGTACCCGGCTGGTCATCACCCCAGCGTACCACCAGCCACATGACCAGCGCGATCGACAGCAACGAGAGGGTGTAGACCTTTTCGTTCACGGTCGATTGGTTCCACACCGTCCACGACGTGGCGCCGACGAACACCCCGCCGAAGGCAGCCCCGTAGCGGGCCCAGCGATGAGGCACGATCGTCCGCAGCCAGCGCTCGGCGACCAGGAACCAAAGCCCAGCCGCCGCGGCGCTGGTGGCTGCCGCGAACAGATTGATCCGCACCGCGTAGGAGGCGGCGAGGGGCAGGAGCCCGAAGGTGTGCGCGAGGATGACGAAGAGTGGGTTGCCGGGAGGGTGGGGGATCCCCAGCACCTTGGCTGCGGCAATGTACTCGGAGGTATCCCAGAACGCCGTGGTTGGAGCCAGCGTCGCGAGATAGATCACGAACACGATCAGCGCCGTCAGCAATGCAAACAGATACGGTGGCTTTTCCTGCTTAGTGGTCATGTTTGCATAGTGAGAGGTAAGAGGTGAGAGGTAAGGGGGAGAGTAGAGGCGCGGTTCATACCTCTCACTTCTCACCTCTTACTTCTCACCCGTCTAGTGTCTGAACTGTCGCTTGCCCGTGGTGACCATCGTCATGCTGTGGCGCTCGGCCGCCTCGATGATCTCCGGGTCGCGAATCGACCCACCCGGCTGGATGATCGCTTTCACCCCCGCTGCCGCCGCCTGCTCCACACCGTCGGGGAACGGGAAGAAGCCGTCTGACGCGAGGACGCTGCCCGAGGTGTCGTGGCCTTGCTGCTGCGCCTTGTGCACCGCCAGGAAGGCGCTATCCACCCGGCTCATCTGACCGGCGCCGATACCGATCGCCATCTCGTTCCGGGCGAGGAGGATCGCATTGGATTTGATGCTGGCGACCGCAGCCCAGGCGAAGCGGAGGTCGTTCCACTCCGCATCCGTGGGTTTCCGCTTCGTCACCACCTTCCAGCCCCGCTCCGAGGCGTCGAATCGGAATTGGTCCTGGACCAGGAACCCGCCTCGCACCCGCTTGAAGTCGAGCGCCGGGGCGCCATCGCTCACCGGCAGCTCCACTACCCGGAGCTGCTTCTTCGCCGCAAACACATCGAGCGCTTCGGCATGAAATGAGGGCGCTACGACGACCTCGACGAACAGATCGCTCATCGCCTTGGCCGTCGTCTGGTCCACAACCGTATTGAAAGCCACCACCGAGCCGAAGGCCGACAAGGGATCGGTCGAGCGCGCCTTGCTGAAGGCCTCCGCGGCTGACGGCGCGACGGCGATGCCGCAGGGGGTCGTGTGCTTGATGACCGCGCACGCCGGACGGTCGGCCCAGCACGCCACCGCCCACATGGCCGCACCGACATCGAGCAGGTTGTTGAAGGAGAGCTCCTTCCCCTGTCGTTGGGTGAGGTCCCGCATCCCGCGGGCCTCTTCGGTGACGTAGAGCGCGGCCCGCTGGTCCGGATTCTCGCCGTAGCGGAGCGCCTGCATGCGTTCCATCGCCACACTCATTCTGGCGGGCAGCTCGTCTCCTCTGGGCGTCAGGTACGCCGCGATGGCGGCGTCGTAATCGGAGGTGTGGGCAAAGACCTTGGCCGCGAAATCCCGGCGGATGTCCGGCGTGATCTCCCCCCGGCGCAACAGCTCGAGAACCGCGGAGTAATCGGTGGGGTCCACCACGGGAAGGACGGACTCGTGGTTCTTGGCCGCGGACCGAAGCATCGAGGGCCCGCCAACATCGATGTTCTCGACCGCGTCGTCGAATGATGCGCCCGGCCGAGCGACCGTAAGCTGAAACGGATACAAATTCACGGCCACCAGGTCGATCGGCACGATCCCGTGCTTCTTCAGGGCTGTCGTGTGTTCGGGCAAGCTTCGCCGGGCGAGCAGCGCGCCATGCACCGCTGGATGCAGCGTTTTCACCCGGCCGTCGAGCAGCTCGGGAAACCCGGTGACCTGCTCCACTGGGGTGACGGGCACCTGGGCAGCCTTCAGGGCCGCGGCGGTTCCACCGGTGGAAATGATCTCCCACCCCAGCTCCACCAGGCCCCGGGCAAAGGCGACCACGCCGCGCTTGTCGCTGACCGATATCAATGCGCGAGGCACGAAGTTCGACTCACGAAGAGGACCCCACGGGGTCGGCCACCGGTACTGGACGGCCTGCGATTGCCGCAGCGAGAACTGCGGCGGGGAGCAACCGGTGCTCCACCGCGAGGACCCGCTCGGCCAGCGTGTCCGGGGTATCGCCCGGCAGGACAGGGACTCGAGCCTGGGCCAGCACGGCGCCGTGGTCGTAGACCTCGTCCACGAGGTGTACGGTGGCTCCGGATTCCGGGGTGCCGCTGGCCAGCACTGCCTGGTGCACCCGGAGTCCGTACATCCCCTTGCCGCCGAACGCGGGCAGCAGGGCAGGGTGGATGTTGATGATGCGACCGCGGTATGCCGCAATCACTGCGGCGGGGACCAGCTTCAGGTAGCCCGCCAGCACGACGAGATCGATCTGGAATCGCCACAACAGCCTGAGCCACTCGTCGCCGTCGGCAGGCTGGGACAGCACCTGGGCCGGGACTCGTCGATCGCGGGCGTGGTCCAGCCCGACGGCTTCCGCGCGATCGCTCATGACCAGGGCGACCTGCGCGCGCGCACCCGGTCCCAGGGCGTCAAGCAGCGCCTCGAGGTTGCTGCCGCGGCCCGAGAGAGCCACGGCTATCCGCATCTTCATGGCGGGGGAAGGTAATGGGGTGGTAGCTCTCGAAGAACGATTTGAACTGCTGTGCCAAGATCCTCAGTCGTGATGAAACCCTGAGCAGAAGCAGTGTTCGCTTCATCTTTCCCGGCGCCAGTGAGCACGAGAATCCCCTTACCGCCGAGGGTTTTGGCCGGCAGCACATCGCGCAATCGATCCCCGACCCACCAGCTCCGCGACAGATCGATACCGAACCGCTCCGCCGCCTGCCGGTAGAGCAGCGATCCCGGCTTGCGACAGTCGCAAGGCCCGCTCAACTCGGGCACGTGGGGGCAGAAGTAGTGGGCGTCGAGGCGGGCGCCCTGGAGGGTCAGAAGCTCGTCCACCCGCCGCTCGGTCGCCCCGTACTGGTCGAGAGTGAGCAGGCCACGGGCAATGCCGGACTGATTGGTCACCACCACCACGATCAAGCCGTGCTCGTTGAGCTGCCTGATGGCCTGGGCTGCGCCGGGAAGGAGACGGACACCGGCCGGGTCACCCAGATAGCCCGCGTCTTCGATGATCGTACCGTCCCGGTCGAGAAAAACGGCGAGGGCGCCGCTCACGAAAGCAGCGCCTGCTCGATCGCACGGGCCACCGTCGGAAAGGTGTCCTTCGGCAGCGTACGAGGATCGAGCAGGACGCGGTCGGCGGCCACCCGAACCACCAGGGGAGGCTGCCCCAACCTGAGCCGGAGCGCGAGTCCGTCGGGCCCCAGCGCTCCGGCTTCGAGCGCGACCAGAGTCGTGGGCAGCACGGCGCCCGGGAACGAGCCGCCGCCAACGGCGGACTCTCCCGGCATCGTTTCCGCACGAACAGCCTCCGGACACAACGCGGCGAGCTGGACTGCTCGGCGGCTCAGTTCGCCCTGGTCCAGGGTGAGCATGATGAGCACGGGGATGGTTCGGATGGCGACTTCGGGGTCCTGATACAGTGCCAGGGTAGCAGCCAGTGCCGCGAGAGTGAGCTTGTCTGCTCGCAGCGCGCGCGCGAGCGGATTGGTGCGACAGCGGGCGACAAGCTCCGTGCGGCCGACCAGGCACCCTGCCTGCGGCCCGCCGAGCAGCTTGTCCCCACTGAAGAGGACCAGCCCAGCCCCCGCGGCAAGGGCCTCGGATACTCTGGGCTCACCGGTGAGACCCCACGGCGCGAGGTCGGCCAGCAGCCCGCTACCCACGTCGTACAAATAAGGAATGCCACCTTCAGTGGCGAGGGACGCGAGAGCCGCCGGTGCCGGCGAGGCCACGAAGCCGCGCTGCTCGAAATTGGACCGGTGCACAGTCAGGATCGCCGCGACACCGCTATCGAGGGCGCGGCGATAGTCGTCCAGGTGGGTGCGATTGGTGGTACCGACTTCGTGCAACCGGGCGCCGCTCTTGGCCATGATGTCGGGGATGCGGAAGGATCCGCCGATCTCGATCAGCTCGCCCCGGGAGATGGCGACGTCTCGACCCTCTGCCAGGGCATTCAGCGCGAGCACGAGTGCCCCGGCCGCGTTGTTGACGGCGAGCCCGTCTTCCGCGCCGGTAGTCGTGCGGAGCAGGTCGCGGCAATGGTCGTTCCGGCTTCCGCGGGTGCCGGATGGCAGGTCGAGCTCGAGGCTGCTGTACCCGCCCGCCACTGCCGTCATTGCCTGAATTGCCGGAAGCGCGAGAGGCGCACGGCCCAGATTGGTGTGCAGCACGACACCGGTTGCATTGAGCACCGGCACCAGGCTCGAGTCGGCGCGGCGGGCCAACCGCTCGCGCACGTCCTCCTCCCAGTGCTCCGGTGGACCCGCCCGGCGGGTACGCGCCGCCTCGATGGACTCGCGCACCGCGGCGACGACCGCGCCACGCGGGGCGATCCCGAGGAGCTCCTGGATGGCGGGTTGGTGCAGCAGCCGGTCCACCGAGGGAAGCTCTCTCCTCCGATCGGTCATTTTGTCGGGGGGGTCGAAGACTTGCGCGCGGGTACCTTCGGTGCGGCAGAGTCGCGGCGCCCGGGCCCCCGCAGGCTGTCGCTCGGTGACGGCGCGGCCTTCTTCTCGGGAACCGCCACCACACCGACGGCATCCCCCGGGACCCCGGTGACATTCCTGACTCCGCGGATCTCGAGCACCAGGCGAGAGCCCGGCGTCCACGGGCGGGGAACCCGCAGGACAAGCCTGTCGTAGAGCGGGGGCCGTGCGGTGAGCTGGCTCTCGGCCGCAGGTCGATTCGGACGTGTCGGCCCGGGTTTCCTGCGTGCCGGTGTCGTGTCCGCGGCAATCGAGTCGGCGAGCGCAGTGGAGTCCGGCCGAGCGGCGCGGCCATGGAGGCTGTCGTCCACCGGCGCGGGCAGGATGGAGGCCACCGCCACCGGCGTGGAATCCGGCAACAGGCGCAGCCGGATGTCTTTGGGCGCGAGGCGCTGGCGGGGATCGAGCTTCTGCGAGAAGGTGACGGTGGCCGACACGCTGTCGTCGACGGTGACTGTCTGGATCCGCGGCGGCAAGGTGTCATGGACAAAAGCCCAGAGCTCGCCTGCATCGGACGTGCCCTTGGGGACG
>JAXDMF010000403.1:0-13829 GCA_034666205.1 Gemmatimonadales bacterium | reverse complement strand
CGGCTGTCCGGTGAAGAAGGTAGTGCAGCGCAACGGAGGGTCCGGCTGCCTTCGGGATCTGGACCTCGTGACGCGGATCATCCGTGCAGTCATCGGCGCCACTCATCTGCCGGTAACGGTGAAGACCCGAAGCGGCTGGAACGATGAGACCCGCGACCCCGTGAGTATCGCGCTGCGGATGCAGGACGCCGGCGCCAGGGCGTTTACCCTGCATGCCCGCACCCGAACCCAGATGTTTTCCGGCAAGGCCAGTTGGGACGAGATCGCCCAAGTGGTCGAGGCGCTCGACATTCCGGTGATCGGGAACGGCGACCTCGAGACCGCAAGCGATATCGTTCGTATGCGGGAGCACACCGGCTGTGCGGGCGCGATGATCGGCCGCGGCGCCTTCGGCAACCCGTGGCTGTTCCGTGACGGGCAGGCCCTGCTTGCCGGGCGGCTGCCGCCACCGGCTCCGGATGCGGCCGAGCGCTTTACCGTCGCGCTCGAGCACGCCCGGCTGGCCATTCGGCTCCAGGGCGACACCCGCCGCACCGTGATGGAGTTCCGCAAGCACCTGGGCTGGTATACCCGCGGCCTCCACGGCTCCAGCGGGTTGCGCCAGCGCCTCTTCCAGATCGAATCGATCGGGGAAGCCGAGATGATCTTCCTCGAGTATCTCGAGCCGGTCGCCCAGGTGGCGTGAGAGCGGCGCAGCTCGAGAGCCTGCTCGCCGAGGTGGCCGCGGGTCGCCTGACCCCGAGGGCGGCGCTCGATCGCTTGCGGCATCTCCCTTTCGAAGACCTTCCCTTTGCCCGAATCGATCACCATCGCTCCCTCCGCCAGGGGCAGCCGGAGGTGGTGTTCTGCGAGGGCAAGACGCCGGATCAGGTCGTGGCCATCTGTGAGCGGCTGGAGGCCGTCGACGGCGCCTTCCTGGGGACACGAGCGAGCGAATCGGTGGCCGCTCGTCTGCGGGATCGATTCCCCCGAATGCTCTGGAATCCCCTCGCCCGCACCGTACACCTGCCCCCCGCCGAGCGGCCGGAGGGCGGACCGGCCACCGGCAGCATACTCGTAGCGTCGGCCGGGACCAGTGATCTTCCCGTCGCCGAGGAGGCGGCCGTAGTGGCGGAAGCGTTCGGCCATACCGTCGAGCGGTTGGTGGATGTCGGGGTGGCGGGAATGCATCGGCTCTTGGCTGCCGGGGAGCAGTTGCAGAGGGCTCGCGTGGTGATCGTCGTTGCAGGCATGGAGGGCGCTCTTCCGAGCGTTGTGGGAGGCCTGGTGGCCGCGCCGGTGATTGCGGTGCCGACGAGTGTCGGTTACGGTGCGTCTTTTGGGGGGCTGGCCGCTCTTCTGGCCATGCTGAATTCCTGCGCTGCGGGGGTTACCGTGGTGAACATCGACAACGGCTTCGGCGCCGCTGCGGCCGCCAGCAGAATCTGCCGGTCATGACCGTACGCAGCGTCATCAACAGTACCGACCCCCCGTTCGTCTGGGTCGACGTCGTCGATCCCACGCCCACTGAGCTGGCCGATGTCGCCCGGCGCTACAGTCTCCATCCCACCTCGGTGGAGGACTCGCTCGACCCGAAGCATCTACCCAAATACGAGCGGATCGGGTCCACCACTTTCATCATCGTTCGGGCCATCGATACTGCCGCGCCTGGAGATTGTTCGACCCTGCACGAGCTGACCCGCAAGGTCGCGATATTCTACGGAACCGATTTCTTGATCACCATTCATCGCACCGAGCAGCCGTTCCTAACCGAGATCATCGAGGAAAACCGAAGCACGGCGCCTCCTGACGGCATGGCGGAAAGACGGAAGGGCTTTCTCCCTCGTCTGCTGATCGGGATCGTCAATGGTGCGATCGGGACCTACCAGAAGCCGCTGGAGGATGCGGAGTCGGCGATCGACAAGTTCGAGGCCACCCTTTTCGGCGAGCATGAGTTCGCCGGGTTGCTCCGGCGCATCTATCTGGTCAAGCGGCGGGTGACCCTGATGCGGCGCATGCTCTCGCACAGCCTCGACGCGGTGAAGAAGCTGGTGCCGGGTTCCGAACCGACGGCCCCCCTCTACCAGGACCTGCGGGAGAATGCCGAGAGCATGCACTTCTATGCCGACGAGCTGCTGGAAGACGTCAACAACCTGCTCAGCATCCAGCTGGCCCTTGCCTCGCACCGGACCAACGAGGTCGTCCGGGTGCTCACAGTATTCTCGGTCTTCTTTCTGCCGCTCACGTTCATCGTCGGGATCTATGGGATGAACTTCGAGTTCATGCCGGAGCTGCGGGACCGCTGGGGCTATCCCGCCGTCATGGCAGCAATGGGGTTTGTGACCCTGGTGATCGGTCTGTGGTTCCGGCGGCGGGGCTGGCTCCGAGGATGACCGACCCGCTGGGCCTGATCGTGGTGGCGGCCGGCGCCGCGGTGGCCGGGTGGATGGTGGGCCGCCGGCCTCAACGCTTCCGGCTCCGGGCCGGCGCCAGTCCGCACCTGCTCCCCGATCCGGCGCTCGACTGGCTTCGTCGCGCGCACCAGGCGATCGGTGTGTGGATCACCGAGCTCGATCCGCGCGAAGGGGAGCCCCGGGCCGAGCGGATCCTGGATGCCGAACGATTGTCTGTGGCACAGATCGTCGCGGTGGACCGCCGGCTGGAGCGGGCCCGTGACCAGGAGCAGAGCGGGGCCGAGCGGATGGACAGCGGCACACTGGTCTTCCACGCCGGGGGCGGAGCCGCGGTAGGGCTTCTGCTGCCGACGCAGTTCGAGGCGACACGGCTCGATGGCGTGGAGGACGACCTCCGACGACTCCTCGATGGAGTTCGGCGGAGACCGGAAGTCGTGGCGCTCGCCCAGGCTCAGACTCGGGATGCGTCGATCGAGTCGGTCGGAAGCGTCGGCCTCCGATTGGCCTATCAACTGGAGCGCACCCTGAATGTGCAGGTAGTGGTCGCGGCGCTCGACACTGGCGGCGTGCGGGTGATCGGAGTGTCGGGCCGCGGCGACCGCAGGCTGCTGGATAGTTTCCTCCCTCCCGAGAGCGGGCTTGCGCGGGTGGCCCAGGGCAGCCTCGAGTCCCACGTCTCCACCGCCGATCCCCTGGGTGGGGTCGTCGCCGATCGGCGGCACCGGACCGGCTCAGTCCTTCTACTCCCGATGAGGCGAGGGACTCAGACCGTCGGCGCGGTGGCAATCTGGCTCTCCGCGGGAGAGGAGCCGACCGGCTCGGTTCGGGCCGAGCTGATGGAAGCACTCGACAACGCCGCTCCCCGCATAGCCAACGCGCTCGAAGCCGACCAACACAAGCGTGCCGCCACCATCGATCCGCTGACCGGGCTTCACAACCGGCGCGGGTTCGATGAAGTGTTCACCCTCATCACCGCCAAGGCCGGCACCCTGGTGTACTGCGACATCGATCGCTTCAAGAGCCTCAACGACGCGCTGGGTCACCCCGCAGGCGATGCGGCCCTGGTTCACTTCGCGCGAATCCTCCGGGAGCAGATCCGCAGCGTCGATGTCGCCGGGCGCATCGGTGGCGAGGAGTTCGCCGTCTGGCTTCCCGAGACCGGGCTCGATCTCGGCGCCCGTATCGCCGAACGGATCCGCCTCAAGCTGGGGACCGCCGCGTGGGACTGGCAGGGCCGGCCCTGGCCTCTGAGCGCCTCCTTCGGGGTGGCCTCGTGCCCCGACACGAGCAGTAGTCTCGATAACCTGCCGGCCCAAGCCGACGCGGCGCTCTACCTGGCCAAGCGGAGCGGGAGGGATCGGGTGGAGAGGGCGGGGCGGTGAGGGAGGAAGGACGGGAAGGGCGGGAAGGACGGGAAAGACGGGAAGGACGGGAAAGAGGGTGGGGAAGGTCCGCGCATTGACGTGACGACCTTAACATGTGACCTGAGGTGGTGAAGCGTAAGTAGCTGCGCTATTGTGCATTCCACTCAGTCGGCTCTCTGCCGAAGTCCGTCCCTTCCGGCCCTTCCCGTCTTTCCCGCCCTTCCCGTCCTGATTATCTTCCATCCACCCGGGGGCGACTGGCTTCGACGGGTTTGATGAAGGAATTGCAGCGTGTCCAGGTTCCAGGTCCCTGGTTAAACCACTTGGAATGATTCAACTGCCAATACTGAACTGGCAATGGCTGCGTAAGCTGAGCTAACGCTCGCTTATGCTCCTTCGGTGGATGGAGCCCGCCCGGGGCGCTGCCCATCGAATCGCAAATCTGGGCTGGCTGGTCGTGTCGCTCCGATGCGTCCGGTGAGATCTTCAGGAGATAGGCTCGGGAGAGGTCGGCTCAACACCGCTCCTGAGTGACGGCAAGAAGTCGAGCCTACACACGTAGACGCGGTTCTGGATACTTACTCGGACCAGGGTTCGATTCCCTGCGCCTCCATCATAGCGGGACACTCCTGGCGGAGCGTCCCGCGCTTTTTTTCCAGGAGCGCCCATGAGCAGATCGGCCGTTGCACCGTCCGGCAAGGCATCCGTCGCTACGACGGCGCACATACGGGCGCAGTTCCCCGCTCTGGAGCGCCGGCACCGGGGAACTCCGGTGGCCTACTTCGACGGTCCCGGGGGAACCCAGGTGCCTCGAGCGGTGGTGGAATCGATGGAGGACTACCTCTACCATCACAACGCCAACACCCACTGGCGCTATCCGACGAGCGAGGAGACCGACGCGCTCATCGCCAACGCCCGCATTGCCCTTGCGGAGTTCCTGGGCGCCTCGGCGACTGAGATTGCGTTCGGCGCCAACATGACCACGCTGACGTTTCACCTCGCCAGGGCTCTGGGAAGGGAGTGGGGCCCGGGAGACACGGTGATCGTCACTGAGCTGGATCACCATGCCAACGTGGCACCCTGGCGTGCGCTCGAGCGGGAGAGGGGGATTTCCGTCCGCTCCGTTCCGCTGATTCCCGAAACCAGCCAGCTCGATTGGGCACAGCTCGAGGAGCTGTTGAGCTCCGGTCCCCGGCTGCTGGCCATCGGCGCGGCCTCGAATGCCCTCGGGACCATCAGCGATGTTGCCCGTGCCACCCGGCTGGCACAAGCCGCTGGTGCACTCACATTCGTGGACGCGGTCCACTTCACGCCGCACGAGCCAGTGGATGTCAAGGCCATCGGATGCGACTTTCTCGCCTGCTCGGCGTACAAGTTCTACGGACCCCATATCGGAATCATGTTCGCGCGGGAGAGCCTACTCCGGAGGCTCGACGTGCCTAAACTGGCTCCTGCACCCGAGACCGCCCCAGAGCGGTTGGAGACGGGCACCTTGAATCACGAAGGAATCATCGGCGCGGCGGCAGCAGTCGAGTTCCTGGCATCACTCGCATCGGGCGACACCCGGCGCGCCCGGCTGGCGCACACTTTTGCCGAGCTGCACACCCGGGGGCAGGCGCTGGTACGGCGGCTCTGGAATGGCCTGTCCGGGCTCCCTGGCGTGACCCTCTACGGTCCTCCGCCCACCTCCGCCCGAACTCCGACAGTCGCCTTTACCTTCGATGGTCTGCCGGCCGACCTGGTTGCGGAACGCCTTGCCGAGCGCGCCGTCTTCGTCTCCAGCGGGGACTTCTACGCTACGACTGTGGTTGAGCGATTAGGCGTCTCGGATGGATTGGTGCGGGCCGGCTGCGCCTGCTACACCACGGAAGAAGAGGTAGATCGTTTGATTGAAGGGGTGGGCGCGCTGTCATCCTGAAAGCTGTGTCATCCTGAGCCCTTCGCTGCGCTCAGGGTAAACTCGCGAAGGATCTCTCGATAACCAGAGGGATCCTTCACATCGTTCAGGATGACCAGGGTTACTTCGCCGCCTGGAATGGAATCTTTACCCGCGTCTTCTCCCACTCCAATACAAGGTTCGCGTTATTCCCATCGGGCTCCGCCCGAATGGTGAACGTCTCGATGGGCGAGGTCACTGACTCGCTCTTCACCTTGGCGCGGCCGAGCTCCTGAGCCTTCACCTTGGCGGTATAGTTGTCTTCCCTCCCCCATTGTGAGATCGAGCGGTTGACGATGATCTCCCACTCCGTTCGCCCCGGAACAGTGTACAGCGAGTAGGTCCCGGGCGGCACAGCAATTCCCGCCACCTTGAGCGCGATGGGTGCATAGAAGACCGTCGGCTCGTTGGCCCCGGTGCGCCACAGCGTGCCGTAGGGAACGTCCTTTCCGCCTAACATGACCCGCCCGCGCGACGAGGGCCGGCCATAACAGACTTTCACCGGCTGACTGGCAACCTGGACAGTCAGCGAATCGAGCGGACTCTTGCGCCCCTCGAGCGGAACATTTCTGGAGGGGCAGGCTGCGTTAGGGTGAGGTGTAACCGGCCGTGGGAGTGCGGGGCTGGTGCCCCCCAGAACCACGGACAGAGTGAAAATCGAAGCGAGATACATTGCCAGTCTCCTCGTGAGTGTCATCGAGGCCTACGGCGGAGCGCATCTCTGGTTTCAAGCGCGGTCGCCAGTGCGCGGTCGGGGTCCGGGGCGAGGCAGTTCAGATGGCCCATCTTGCGGCCGGGCCGGGCCTCGGTTTTTCCATAGAGATGCAGCCGGACACCGGGACGGCTGAGCGCCTCTTCCCAACGGGGCTCACCGTCGGCCCACAGGTCGCCCAATAGATTGATCATGGCGACCGGTGAGAGCAGCCACGGCTGTGCCAGCGGCAGCCCGCAGAGGGCTCTGAGCTGCTGCTCGAACTGGTCGGTGGAGCAGGCGTCCAGCGTGTAATGGCCGCTGTTGTGCGGGCGGGGCGCCATCTCATTGACCAGCAACCGGCTTCCGTTGGCCACGAACAGCTCCACGCCGAGCACGCCGACGTACTCCATCTCCTCGGCCAGGCCGGTCGCGAGCTCTCGTGCTTCGCGAGTCAGCGCCTCGGGAACCCGGGCCGGCACAACGGAGGTCTCCAGAATCCCGTCGCGATGTTGATTCTCGGCAACTGGAAACGGCGCCACATCGCCGTTGACGCCGCGGGCAAGAACTACCGAGAGCTCGCATTCCAATGCCAGGCGCTCTTCCAGCACGCACGGAACACCGCCGAAACGCTGAAACGCATGGACCGCGTCCTCCTCGCTCTTTACCACCGCCTGTCCCTTGCCATCGTAGCCGAGCCGGCTGGTCTTGAGCAAAGCCGGCAGGCGGAGCGCTGCCACCGCCGTCTTCAGCTCGCGAAGATCCCGAACCGCTCGAAACTTGGCGGTGGGGATGCCATGGGTCTGGAGAAAGGTCTTTTCGGCGATGCGATCCTGCGCTGTAGCCACCGCCTCTACCGGTGGGCGAACCAGCGACGACCGGGCGAGGATCTGGAGCGCGGCGGCCGGAACGTTCTCGAACTCGGTGGTGATGGCAGCGCAGCTGGCGGATAGGTCGGAGAGCGCCCGCTCGTCGTCGTAGGGGGCGCGAATGTGCCGGTTGGCCACAGCGCCTGCCGGGCTCACCGGATCCGGGTCGAGCACGACGACGCCATACCCCATGGTGCGGGCTTGCAGCGTGAACATCCGCCCCAACTGGCCACCTCCCAGGACGCCGACGGTGGCGCCGGGAAGGATCACGAGAGCTCCGGCAGTCTCAGGTCTAGAGCCCGTCGCTCCTGGGCGCGGCGGAATTCCTCGAGACGCTCGGCCAGCTCGGGATCGTTGAGTGCCAGAATGGCGACGGCATAGAGCCCGGCATTGCCGGCGCCGGCGCTGCCAATGGCAAACGTGGCTACCGGAATACCGGCGGGCATCTGCACGATCGAGAGGAGCGAGTCGAGTCCCTGGAGGTGCTTGGTCGGAACCGGCACGCCGAGCACGGGAAGGGTGGTCTTCGCGGCGAGCATGCCAGGTAAATGGGCGGCACCGCCCGCCCCCGCGATGATGCAGCGGAGGCCGCGTCCAGGCGCGTCCTCGGCATAGCGGTAGAGCAGGTCGGGCGTCCGGTGCGCTGACACCACCCGGGATTCATAGTTCACCCCGAACTCGGTCAGCCGGCGGGCCGCGTGCTGCATGATCTCCCAGTCGGAGTCGCTTCCCATCACGATTCCCACCAGGGGCTCGGCCATAGTCAGACGGTCGCGCGGGTTCGGTCCATCGTGCCTCGAGCTGCCAGGGCCGCCTGCGCCGAGGCCAGACGCGCGATCGGCACCCGGAACGGAGAGCAGGAGACGTAGTTCATGCCGAGACGGTCGCAGAACGCCACCGCCGAGGGCTCGCCGCCGTGCTCGCCGCAGATGCCGAGCTTGAGGTCGGGCCGAGTCCTCCGGCCGAGATCGCACGCCATCGCGATCAGCTTGCCGACGCCGGCCTGATCCAGCACCTGGAACGGGTCGTCTTCGATGACGCCGTGCTCCAGATAATAGGGCAGAAACTTTCCGGCATCGTCCCGGGAAAGCCCCCACGTGGTTTGAGTAAGATCGTTGGTACCGAAGGAGAAGAACTGAGCCTCCCGGGCGATCTCGTCGGCGGTGAGCGCGGCCCGGGGCAGCTCGATCATGGTGCCGAGAAGGTAGGGCACGGTGATCTGCCGCTCTTGAAAGACTTCCTCCGCCACCTGGCGAACGATGAGCGCCTGCTTTCGAAACTCCACCACGCTCGCAGTCAGCGGGATCATGACCTCTGGCATCACCCGGCCCTTGCGGGATGCCACCGTACAGGCGGCCTCGAAGATCGCCCGCACCTGCATCGCCGTGATCTCGGGGTAGATGATCCCCAGGCGGCACCCGCGCAGGCCGAGCATGGGATTCACCTCGTGCAGCCGGTCGACGATCCCCTTGAGCACTCCGGCCTCCATCTTCAGCTCTCGCGCCAGACTTTCAATCTCCGCCGGCTCCTGGGGCAAGAACTCGTGGAGCGGTGGGTCGAGCAGCCGGATGGTGACCGGATAGCCTTCCATCGCGCGGAAGATCGCTTCAAAGTCGCCCCGCTGCATGGGAAGCAGCTTGGTGAGAGCGCGCTGCCGGCCCTCGGTATCCTGCGCAACGATCATCTCGCGCATGGCCACCAGGCGGTCGCCGCTGAAGAACATGTGCTCGGTCCGGCAGAGTCCGATTCCTTCGGCTCCGAAGTCCCGGCCCCGGTGGGCGTCGGCCGGAGTGTCGGCATTCACCCGGACACGGAGCTGCATGATCCGGTCGGCCCAGCCCATGACCCGGTTGAAATTGCCACTGAGCTCGGGTGCGATCAGGGCGGCCTGGCCCGCGAAGACCTTGCCGCTGCTCCCGTCCACCGTGATCCACTCGCCCTTGCCGATACTCCGGCCGTTTACCGAGAAGCGGTTGGCCCGCTCGTCTACCACCAGCTCCTGGGCACCGGCCACGCACGGCTTTCCCATGCCTCTGGCCACCACGGCAGCATGGGACGTCATGCCGCCGCGGGCGGTGAGAATCGCCTTGGCCGTCACCATGCCATGGAAGTCCTCGGGCGAGGTTTCCCGGCGCACCAGGATCACCGACTGCCCGGCCCGGCCCAGCTTCTCGGCCTGGTCGGCGTCGAACACAACGGTGCCGCATGCCGCGCCCGGGGAGGCGGGCAGGCCGGTGGTCAGGAGATCGAGCTGGCTGTGAGGGTCGATTGTGGGGTGAAGCAGCTGATTCAGGTCGTTGGGGGGGATCCGGGCCACCGCCTCCTGCTCGGAGATCAGCCCCTCATCTACCATGTCGCATGCGACACGCACCGCTGCGTGGCCCGAGCGCTGGGCCCGCCGGGTCTGCAGCATGTACAGGTTGCCGCGTTCGATGGTGAACTCCATGTCCTGCACGTCCCGGAAGTGCCGCTCCAGGGTGCGAGCCACCCGCTCCAGTTCCTGGTACGCGTGCGGAAGGGTCTCCTTCAGGGTTCCGATCGGCTCCGGGGTGCGGCTCCCCGACACGACGTCCTCGCCCTGCGCATTGATGAGGTACTCGCCATAGAGCCGCTGCTCGCCGGTGGACGGATCCCGGCTGAAGGTCACCCCGGTGCCGGAATCGTCGCCCAGGTTGCCGAATACCATCGCCACGATATTGACGGCGGTGCCCATGGAGTCCGAGATATCGTGGAGCTTGCGATAGTCGATGGCTCGCCGCGTGTTCCAGCTCTCGAAGACGGCAGCAATGGCCCCCCACAGCTGATCCAGCGGCTCATCCGGGAATTCGCGCCCGGACTCGGCGCGGACGTATTCCTTGAACCGCCGGACGATCGCCTGCATCTCCTCGACCGGCAGGTCGATGTCCCGCTCGATCCGGCAGCGCTGCTTGTGCTCATCCAGGATCTGCTCGAACGGCTTGCGAGAGAGATCGAAGACCACACTCCCGTACATCTGCACGAAGCGGCGGTAGGAATCCCAAGCGAACTGGTGGTTACCGCTCTGGCTGGCCAGCCCTTCGACGGTGACGTCGTTGAGGCCCAGGTTGAGGATGGTCTCCATCATGCCAGGCATGGAGACCGCTGCGCCGGAGCGCACCGAGACCAGCAGCGGATTCTCACGGTCGCCGAAATGCTTTGCGCTGGCGATCTCGAGCCGCTGAAGCGCGTTCTCCACCTGGGCCTGGAGCCGCTTGGGGAACTGGTGGCTTTCGAGATAGTGAAGGCAGAGATTGGCGGCGATGGTGAAGCCGGGAGGCACTGGAATGCCGATCGTGGTCATCTCGGCAAGGCCGGCGCCTTTGCCGCCGAGAATGTCTTTCATGGCTGCAGTGCCGTCGGCGCGGCCCTGTCCGAAGGAATAGACCAGCGGCTGAGTGTAGGGACCGCTCATGCTGGCGTTGGAATGAGGGGCGTTGCGTGACGAAGCCGCATCTGCTGGTCGTCGGGGGTCGGCGTCGGGTACCTGCCGGAGAAGCAGGCGTGACAGAATCCGGTCTCTTTTCCGGCTGCTTGCAGCATGCCTTCGAGGGAGAGGTAGCCCAGGGAATCCACCTCCAGGAACTGGCGGATCTCCTCGATGGAATGGGTGGACGCGATCAACTCCTCGCGCGTTGGCGTGTCGATGCCATAGTGACAGGGCCCCGTGATCGGGGGAGAGCCCAGGCGCAGGTGGACCTCGCGCGCGCCCGCCCCCCGGATCATCTGGACCAGCTCCTTGCTGGTGTTGCCCCGCACCAGGCTGTCGTCCACCACTACCACCGATTTGCCGTAGATCACCTCGCGCACCGGGTTGAACTTGATCTTGACCTTGGCCACCCGGAGCGCCTGTGTGGGGTTGATGAATGTTCGGCCCACGTAGTGGTTCCGGATCAGGCCGTACTCCAGCTTGATCCCGGATACCTCGGAGAACCCGAGCGCCATGGCGTTGGAGCTGTCGGGAACACTGAAGACGACTTCGCCTCCGGCTGCCGGCTGCTCCCGCGCGAGCTGACGGCCGATTTCTCGCCGAACCCGGTCCACCGATTCGCCGAATACGGTGCTGTCAGGCCGGGCGAAGTACACCAGCTCGAAGACGCACCGGGTAACCGGCCGGGGCGCCAGGCGGGGCAGGTGAGTGACCTGGCCGTTCTCGATCCGAACGAAATCCCCCGGCCGAAGCTCGCAATGGAATGACGCACCGATCAGGTCGAGCGCGCAGGTCTCGGAGGCAACCACGATCCCATTGCCCAGCCGCCCGATGACCAGCGGCCGGAAGCCCCGGCTGTCCACCACCGCGTACATGGTCCGCCCGACGGTGATGACCAGGCTATAGGCGCCGTCCACCTGCTCCAGAGCCTCCCGGATCTGGTCGTCCACACTGTCCGCCTCGGAGCGGGCGATGAGATGGACCAGCACCTCGGTATCGCTGGAGCTGGTGAAGATCGCCCCGCGCTCGACCAGCTCGCGCTTGATCACATTCGCATTCACGAGGTTGCCGTTGTGGGCGATGGCCAGCGGCCCGCACCGGGTGTTCACGTTGCAGGGCTGCGCATTGGCGAGCACGGTGCTGCCGGTGGTGGAGTAGCGGGTATGGCCCACCGCCACATCGCCCGGCAAGCCCCCCAGGATCACGTCGTCGAAGTTCTCCGCCACCAGGCCCATGCCGCGATGCGACCGCGGCGTCCCGTCCCGGTCAATAGCCACGATCCCGGCGCTCTCCTGCCCTCGGTGCTGGAGGGCATAGAGTCCGAGATAGGCCAGCCGGGCCGCATCAGGAATGCCGGACACGCCGATGATGCCACACATGCTATTCTCCCGCGGCGCGATCGATGTCGGGATGCTGCATCCGACGGGGAATCGCGTCAAAGTAGATCCGTCTAAGGGCTTCGGTGCTCCAGGAGAACGCTTGAGGCCCCACTTGAAGTTCCAGCTCGCCAGCACTTTGAACCCGGCCCGCGTGGAATACGGGTACCCCGTGCTCATTGGCCAGGGCGATGAGGAACCGAGAAGAAGGCGGGGCACAGGACACCACCGCACGGGCACCATCTTCACCGTAGAGCAAACCGTCCACCGGAACGTCGGGGGCGTAGCCGGTCAGGTCCAGGTCCGCGCCCAGGCTGCCCGGAACATACGGACCACCGATCACCGCTTCGGCCAGCGCCACTGCCAGGCCCCCCTCCGAGCAGTCGTGGGCCGAGCGGAGCAGCTGCTGCTCGGCAGCCGCGGCGAGGAAGCGCTGGAGCCGGAGCTCGGCCTCCAGATCGACGGACGGGGGGTAGCCCCCGACGAAGTCGCACACTTCGGCCCAGTAGGCTGAGCCACCCAGGATACCGCTCGTCTCGCCCAGGATGTAGACCTCGTCCCGGGGCGAGTCGAAGTAGCTGGCGATACGATCCTCGACGCGTGGGAGCAGGCCGACCATCCCGATCGTGGGCGTCGGGTCGATCGCGCCGGCTGGGCTCTCGTTGTAGAAGGAGACGTTTCCCCCGGTGACCGGAGTGCCGAACACCCGGCACGCATCTCCGATGCCGCGGGCCGCTTCGCGGAATTGATAGAAAACGTCGGGCTTTTCGGGGTTCCCGAAGTTGAGGCAGTTGGTGATCCCGAGCGGGATGGCGCCCGTGCAGGCCACGTTGCGGGCGGCCTCGGCGACGGCAGCCTTTCCTCCCTCGTACGGGTCGAGCGCGACCAGCCTGGAGTTGCAATCCACCGACACAGCGAGGCCGAAGTCGGTCCCCGGCACTCGGAGGACGCCGGCGTCCGAGCCGGGCGGCAAAACCGTACCGGCCTGCACGGTCGAATCGTATTGCTCGTAGACCCATCGCTTGCTCGCGATGCTGGGGTGATCGAGGAGCAGCTCCAGGGCTCCTTCGATATCCACGACCGGTTCACCCAGATCGAGCGCCGAGCGGCGCGCGCGCGCCTCCTCGCCCTCCTCGGCCTCCGGATGGTAGATGGGGCATTCCTCGAGCAGCCGCTGGCCGGGGATTGCCACGACGGTCTGTCCGTGGTGCCGTACCCGGAAAACGCCATCGTCGGTCACCTGGCCGATCGGCGTGGCGGTGAGCTCCCACTTGGCACACACCGCCTGGATCTCTGGTACGCGACCGGGCTCGGCCACCACCAGCATCCGCTCCTGCGATTCCGAGAGCAGGATCTCGTAGGGCGTCATTCCTTCTTCGCGAGTAGGGACCAGCCCCGTGTCGATCTCGACCCCAACGCCCCCGCGCGCGGCCATCTCGGCGGACGAGCTGGTGAGACCGGCGGCGCCCATATCCTGGATCGCGACGATGAGGCCGGATGTGATCAGCTCGAGGCTGGCCTCCAGGAGCAGCTTCTCGGTGAAGGGATCCCCCACCTGGACCTGGGGTCGGCGCGACTCGCTCGTCTCGGACAGCTCTTCGGATGCGAAACTGGCGCCATGAATCCCATCGCGACCGGTGCGCGCCCCGACACAGAGCAGAACATTTCCCACTCCTTCGGCGGCGGCGCGGATCAGGTCGCGCTCGCGCAGGAGCCCCACGCACATGGCGTTGACCAGAGGATTTCCGGTGTAGC
>JAXDMF010000402.1:0-4515 GCA_034666205.1 Gemmatimonadales bacterium | reverse complement strand
AACACGAAGCGAACCAGCGAGCGGCCGCCGTCCCCGCCGTCTCGGAAGAAACTCGAGCCTGGTACCGGCGTCACCCCGATCTCCCGCGAGAGCCAGATGGCGAACTCCGTGTCCGAGAGCGCGCGCTCGGAGCCGGGAAGGGCAAGACCGGAGAAGTCGGCCAGGATGTAATAGGCGCCTTCGGGTGGAGTGCACCTGAACCCCGATTCTACCAGAGCGCCGTAGAGCAGGTCTCTTCGGGCGCGATAGTCGTCGGCAAGACGCCCGTAGAATGCCTGGTCCAGCTGCTCCAGAGCGACAGCCACGCCTTCCTGGAGGGGAGCCGGAGCGCCGACCGTGAGAAAGTCATGCACCTTCCGGATGGCGCTGGTGAGCTCTTGCGGCGCAATGATCCATCCGACCCTCCATCCCGTCACGCTGAAGGTCTTCGACGCCCCACTGATGGTCACCGTGCGGTCCCGCATACCCGGCAACGTCGCGATCGGCACGTGCTCGCCTTCGAACCGGATGTGCTCGTAGATCTCGTCGGTGATGGCCAGCGCGTCGTACTGGACGCACAGATCGCGCACGGACTCGAGCTCGGCCCGGGTGAGCACCCGGCCGGCCGGGTTGCTCGGCGTGTTGACGATGATGGCGCGGGTTTGCGGCGAGAAGGCGGCCGAGAGCCTATCGATGTCGAGTGGCTTGCCCGGGTCGAGCGGGACATAGACCGGTTTAGCATCGGCGAGGATCGTATCGGGACCGTAGTTCTCGTAGAAGGGCTCGAAGACGATCACCTCCTCGCCCGGATTCACCAGAGCGAGCAAGGCCGAGATCATCGCTTCGGTGGCGCCGCACGTGACGGTGATCTCCCGCTCGGGGTCCACCTCGAGACCATACCAGGCGTGATACTTCCGGGCGAGTGCCTCGCGCAGCCGCTGTGCACCCCAGGTGATGGCGTATTGGTTGATGTCATCGTGAATGGCGCGTGCCGCCGCTTCCTTCAGGAGGTCGGGCGCGGGAAAGTTGGGGAAGCCCTGGGCCAGGTTGATTGAGCGGTACTCACGCGCCAGGCGCGTCATACCCCGGATGACCGACTCACGGAAACCATGCGTGCGGCGGGCGGTGTTCACCAGATGCTCCGGTTGTTGTGTTGGTGAGTAAGACTACACGCCTCGAAGGTGTGGCGCATACACCCATCCCGTCCTTCCCCCCTTCCCGCCTTGTCTCTGGCCCGATCGTTGCCTTAGACTCGCTCTATGACCAGTTCCACCGACCAGCCCCTCCCGATCGTTGACCTGCACAGCCATCTCGTTCCGGGCGTGGATGATGGCACAGCCACTGTCGCCGAATCCCTCACGGCGCTGGCCGGCCTGTACCAGGAGGGAGTCCGCACGGTGGTCACCACACCCCACCTGCTCGTCCCTCACCTCGCTACTGATGCAGCGATCAGCCGCGAGCTGGACATTCACCGTCGCGCCTTCGATCAGCTGGCCAAGGCAGCCGCCGGCCGCGAGGATCTTCCGGCGCTGGCCCTGGGCCAGGAGATCTACGCGCCCGATGCTGCCGCCGCGCGGCGGGTGGCCCGCCGGACCGATGTCGGGTTAAGCGGCAGATTCCTGCTGGTCGAATTCGGCTTCGAGCTTCAGGGGAGCCACACCGATGTCATCCGCGAGGTCCTCGACGCCGGGCGCCAGATCGTCATCGCACACCCGGAGCGCTATGCATATCTGCCCGGGCACGAGCCTGTGGAGCTGATGCGGCGCTGGCAGGAGCTGGGCGCACTGCTTCAGGTAAACGTCGGAAGCCTGAACGGATATTACCGGAACTCGAGTCCCGGCTCGGATGAGCTGGCCTGGCAGATGGTGGGGACGGGACTGGTGGATGTACTGGCCAGCGATCACCATGGCCCGCGTCGCACAGGCGTCTCACCCCGCGAGGCCCTGGAAACGCTGATCGCCCGCGGCGAGCTGGCGCTCGCTACACGGGCGATGGTGGAGACTCCTGGAATGATCCTGCGGAGCGACCTGGTCGCTTCACGTCTCCCGGGGTAGGCTCGTCCTTCCAATAGCCCGCAACAGCAGTCCGGTCGGACCGGCGGACGTGGCGCCACCCGCGGCTACCGCGGAGTCGACCTGATCCTTGATCCGCCGACGAAGGGCACCGTATTTCTGGGCTGCGGTCGGATCCTCGAAGGCAATCGCGGTCCCTCTGATCTTGTAGGCACCGGCCTGGGCATCCAGGACGCCGAGGACGCTGTCGATCCCGGCGAGCAGGTTGCCGCTCAAGGCCGTCAGTGCCGGGTCCTCGGTTCTGATCTCGCGGGAATACCACTGCTTCACCTGGCTCGGGCTCCAGCCGAATCGCTTGGCGAATATCATCACCGAATCCTGATAGGCCGCCTCGATCGCGGTTTGCTGCTGCCGGTAGACCCGGATAAAGTTGGCGGCTCCAGCCAGACTCATCCGGGTATCGGTGACCCCACCGTTCGGGTTCAGACGCGCCGCGGCAAAGAGCCGCCCCAGACGCGCCACCCGCATTCCATTCTCGAGCCGCTCGCGGGCCGCGTCGTGCGCGCCGGCATAACGGCCCAGCATCGCCTCCACCGTTTTGCCGTCGACCTTCGGTGTTTCAGTCGCGAGCGCAGCGCTGAGCGACTTGGAGCGAAGCCGTGGCGCCCGCGGCAACACTCGCGCGACAACCGGTGGAATCACCTCGGAAGCAGCCACTTCGGAGCGAGGCTCCTCCGCCGGCCAGACCGTGGTGGTGCTGGCAAGCGACACCATCTGCTGGCGTTCAGCAGGCTCCCGCGCTACCGGCGGAGTGGAGTGCGGCATCTTGGTCGCCACCACGTGACTACGACCAGCCCAGGGCGGACGGGGGCCCGCGAACGCGAGCTGAATCCCGAGCATCAACAGCACCCCGGAAATCCCCAGCGCAAGTGGACGGCGCCAGCGATGCATAAAGTGCCCGTTGGAGTCCGTGGGTTCAGGAGCAGGCTCAGGCACCGAATTGATGCCGCCGAGGAAGGTCCAGCCCTTCCGCGCGGGCCGGGCCACCGGCTCTTCCTTCGCCATCGTGATGATCGCTTTGTATTGCGGGTGCAACGTGATCGAGATCCACTTCGCCGTTGCC
Organism: Gemmatimonadales bacterium; assembly: GCA_034666205.1. Lineage (GTDB taxonomy): Bacteria > Gemmatimonadota > Gemmatimonadetes > Gemmatimonadales > GWC2-71-9 > CAVVWJ01. The sequence goes on along the minus strand of JAXDMF010000402.1, from coordinate 1,401 downwards.
CGGTGATAGATCCGGGAGCGCGCGTCCACGTCGCCGTTGCGAATGGCCAGCGCGAGCTCGTCGCTCGACCGGTAGAGTTCTTCCTTGCCTGGGCTGAGTTCCACGAGATACATGGTCACACTCGATCGTTGCGCGAGCCCCGGCCGGGAGGCGAGGAACCCTGGTAGAGTGAACAGATTCTGAGCGGTCGCAGGTGTACGAACCCGGGAGGTGCCAGATCCGTGCTTATTCGGCCCGGGGCGCCGGGTTCGTCCCATTTCGCGCGGGGCTGAAAGGCGTAAGCCCAAGAGCAGGAGCAGCTTCCTTTGCGGGGTAGCCAGTGAAAGGCGCCCTGCCGTGGCGGGCTCTCGCCGACAGGGCGGTCGGGAGGGGATGGGGCCGCCGGTGCGTTTTTCGACCAGCGGTGGTGTAATGCAAGATGTTTCCTTGTCCGTCGCTATAGATTAGAGTGCGAAAGGTTCCCTTCCGGACTGGCAGGTCCGGAACACCGGCTTTGCCGACTCAGCCTAGTGCTCGCCCCCTGCCGGCGGCGATTGGAGGATTCATGATCACACAGCAACGCAGGATCGATGACGCCGAGGATCCATCGTCTGCTTCCCGCCGAGGCGGCGGGGGCTCCGGAGCTGGCAGCCTGTTTCTGGCCACGATGCTCGGTGTGGGAATCGGGCTGCTCGCTGCCCCTCAGCCAGGCATCAAGACTCGTAAGCTGCTCCTCAAGCGGCTCGCCTCGTTGGGGGAGGGCGTCGGGGAAGGCCTGGAGGAGGTGCAGGACTTGAGCTCGAAGGCGAAGAAGCGGGCCAGGCAGCGACTGGCACAGCTGCGCGACGATGCTGAGGAAGGCTTCGAGAGCGTGGATGATCGCTGGCAGGACGCCAAGCGTAGGTTCCGGCGCGTCGCCGAAGACGAGAGCGACTCCAGTCCCCTGGGCACCATTGTAGCAATCGCTGCCGGTGTGGCGGCGACCTACTTCCTGACCAGTGATCGAGCAGCGCCGGTGCGCTCCAGGGTCCAGCACGCGGCCAGCGACGTGAAGCGTCGCGCAACCGATGAGTGGGACCGGTTCCAGCGAGGCGGCACCCGCGGAGGCGGGGAAAGATCCGCCAGCCAGGAAGGCCGATCCGAAACCAGGGCCGGCTCCGCCCCGTCTGATGAGGCCCCGCAGGCGAGCTGAGCAAGCTGGCTTCGGATTCAGCGAAACGGCCCCGGGAAGCGGGGCCGTTTTCCATGCCCAGGGACGAGGACTATGACCAGTTGGAGGCGTGGACTCGAGTGGCTCACCGGTGGGCAGCCGCGCTGGCGCAGGCCGGTACTCCTGGCACTCGTGCTCTGTGCCGCTCTTCTCCTCTGGCTCATATCCTGGATGAGTACCTGTGGCTTCTACGGCTGCCCATCGACCACTCA
>JAXDMF010000401.1:0-3739 GCA_034666205.1 Gemmatimonadales bacterium | reverse complement strand
GACCGACGCGCAGGCCTCCTGGTGGGGCAGCCAGGGGGTGGGGACTGTTCCCCACGCACTGATCGCGGCCTACGGCGGAGACACGGTGCTGGCCACGCGAAAGTTCGCCGAGCGAATCGGACCCGAGGTGAGACTCATCAGCCTGGTAGATTTCGAGAATGATTGCGTGCGGACCTCCGTCGAGGTGGCCCAGGCCTTAGGCGATCGCCTCTACGGTGTGCGGCTCGATACCAGCGAAATGCTGGTGGATCGATCGCTCTGGCACCAAATGGGGACCTTCAAGCCGACCGGGGTGAATCCCCAGTTGGTATGGAACGTCCGCCGAGCCTTGGACCAGGCCGGGTTCCCCGCCGTAAAGATCGTCGTCTCCGGTGGGTTCACCGTGGAGAAGATCCGGGACTTCGAGCGGGAAAGGGTGCCGGTGGATGGATACGGCGTCGGCTCGTCGCTCTTTCAGGGCCGGTTCGATTTCACCGCCGACGTCGTGCTTGTCGATGGCAGGCCGTGCGCCAAGGTGGGGCGGGAGTATCGGCCCAACCCACGATTGGAGAAGGTAGATTAAGAGGTGAGAGGTGAGAGGTGAGAAGTAAGGGGTGAGAAGTGGGAAGCGCACAACCCTCTCACCTCTGACCTCTCACTTCTCACCCGAGGAGAAACGGCATGACCAAATTGATCTTCTGGGACGTCGACACCCTGTACGACTTCATGAAGTCCGACGGGAAGCTCTACGTGCCCGGCAGCGAGGAGATCATCCCCGCGGTCAAGAAGCTCACCGACTTTGCCCACGCTCACCGCATTCCCATCATCGCCTCGGCCGACAACCACGAGATGTCGGACGCCGAGATCAGCGCCGTACCCGACTGGAAGACCACCTTCCCGCCCCACTGCATGCGAGGCACTCCGGGCCAGCGGAAGATCGCGGAGACTGAGCTGAAGAATCCGCTCGTCATCGAGCCCCAGCCTCAGGATCCGGGCCCACTGGCCCTTCGGATTCTGGCGCACCGGGGTGACATCCTCCTGCACAAACGCGCGCTGGACGTCTTCACCAATCCCAACGTTCCGGCGGTGCTGGGCGCGCTCGAGCCCGAGGCGGTGGTCATCTACGGCGTGGCCACCGATTTCTGCGACCGGTACACGGTCGATGGTCTCCTGCGCGTTCTTCCGCAGGCGGTGCTATACCTGGTGACGGACGCGATTCGTGCCATCTATCCCGAGGAAGGCGAGCGACTGATCGCCAGCTGGCGCGATCGTGGCGTCAGGATGGTAACAGTGAGACAGATCGTGGAGGAGAACGTGTTGGAATCGCATGTGTCAGCTCGTCCGGTGGCGCCGACGCGCTAAAGCCCAATTCCCTTTGTGTGATCTACCGCACAGCGGCTCTTTTCCGCCGATCTATACTTGGCCACAGTGAGAGTGTTGCCGGACAGTGAACTGCGAGACGTCCGAACAAGCCCTGAGTCCCCTGCTCCGTGGCCGGGCGAGCCGTCCAACGCAACGCTTTCGCCGCTTTCTCCTCATACCTCCCCTTCTTCTCAAATCTCGCCGGGAACGGGCGCTCAGCGCCCGTTCCACCCACCTTTTTCCGTGACTATTAGCTAAAACGCCGAGGGGCGCGTAACCGAAAGCTCTCGGTCACGCGCCCCTCTCATTTAAAAAAGACCGCTGTAGGTGTGGCCTCTGGGACTACTGCCCCGCCTGTCCCAGCCCCAGCAGCGGAATGCCTACCCCGAACGAGAGATGGACATCGTTTTGGGTTTTCTTCTGGTCCGATGGAGAGAAGCCGGGAATCTCGGCTCGGGGCTTGTAGACATAGTCCTCGGCGCTGACCTGAAGCCGCAGCAATTTCCCGAGACGGAAACGGGCCGACGCTCCGACCGTGCCCCCAATATCCATCTTGTTCGTGGCGTCGGCGTAGAAGGCGCCGCTGCGATTGATCACGCCGACACCACCAGTCACCAGGAACGCGACGGGGCTGCTGAAGGGGACCAGCTGGTAGCTGATTCTGCCGCTCCCCGTGAAGATGTTGGCATCCTGGCTCTGATCGCTAAACCCGCTCTGCGTGATCTTCAGGTTGCCAGGCGCGTAGTTCCCGGTGAACTCGAGGCCGAGCCGCTGACCCAGCGCGATTCCCATGCGGCCGCCGAACGTGATGCTGACCTCCTGCTTGAAGTCCTGACCGCTTGCCGCCTTCACCAGCTCCGTCGTCGGGATGTAGACACCGATATTGGGAGCGATGCTGATCTTCTGCGCGGCCAGCTGCGGCGCTCCGCCCATCAGCAGTACGCCGCCCACGAACAAAACGCGAGCCGTCCACCTGTTGTCACGCATTGAGCCTCCGGTCGGGTACGAGGGGAAGGGTGACACTTTAGAGTTTGAGCTTGATGTCGATGTCGACGAGGACGTCCGGTTCTGCGTCTTCGAAGACCACGCGGTCGCGAACCGTGCGAATGACCATGCGCTGGATCGGGCCCTTGCCCTTCCCGCGGCCCATGTTCCCGCGACGGTAGTACACCACGCGAGTGGGACCCACCTGCTCGATCCTTACCACGTTGTAGCCTCGCTGAACCAGGACCGTGCGGGTCACCGTCACTGCTCGATCGCTGCTGACCGTGTAGTGCTTGTACTTGGCCTTGCCCTGGGCCTGTGCCGTCGCGGCGAACGTGCCCAATAGGGCCACGATGGCGAGGCAAGACCACAGCACTTGGCGGAGTGCTCGCATACGAGCTCCTTCTGACGCAATGGAAAAGGGAAGCCGGACCTGGTCTCCCCGGGGCAAAAACCGTGCGGCCTTGGGCCGACAGTCTAACTACTTATCACTACTAGACTTATAGTGTCGGGACGGAGCGGCGTGATGGGGAAATGAAGGCTTTGAGGCGGCTTGCCAGATCAGTCTTCCCGCCGTACCTGGCGGGCGGGCTTGTCCGATCTGAGACCGAGAAATCGAGGATGCCGCAGCAGTCCGGCGGAGGTCCATTCGGAGAAGCCCACTTCTCCGACCAACTTCGGATCGACCCACTGGATATCGCCCGCGGGGGTGGGGCTTTCGGAAAAGGGCGAGGTCGGCCGGTGGAGTGGCACCAGACGGCGGTGCAAGTCTTCCAGCGTCCCGCGATCGTAGCCGGTGCCGACTTTCCCGGCATAGCGTAGCGCGCTGCCGTCGTAATAGCCGACCAGCAGCGCACCGAGCCGCTCGCGGGAGCCCTGTGGGGCGGTGTAGCCGCCGATCACGAATTCCTGCCGGCGTAGACATTTGAGCTTGAGCCAAGCGGTCGAGCGGCTGCTGACGTATCGGGATGTTGCCCGCTTGGCCATGATCCCCTCGGCCCCCTGCTTGCAGGCGGCCCGCAACATCGCGACGCCGCCACTGGCCTTGTACGGGGTGAACCGGATTGGATCGTCATACCGGACCGCATCCCTCAGCACCGCCTTCCGGTCGAGCAAGGGAAGCCCGGTGAGGTCGACGCCGTCATAGTACAGGCAGTCGAACAGGTAGAGGTAGACCGGCACCTGGCTGCGCCGGGCACGGACCGGGTCGCGAAGCTGCATCCGCTGCTGAAGGCGGGAGAAGCTGGTGATGCCGCGCTCCGAGTCGAACGCCACAATCTCTCCGTCGAGCACCGCGTCACCCCTGACCGCGGTACTCAGGGCCTCCACCAACTCGGGGTAGGCGTCGTTGAGCAGCTTTTGATTGCGGGAGTAGATCCGTAGCTCGCCGGCGCTGGCGTAAATCAGAGCGCGT
>JAXDMF010000400.1:0-6873 GCA_034666205.1 Gemmatimonadales bacterium | reverse complement strand
TGACCGACGACATCCTCAGCCAGCGCTATGTGGAGATCGAGGGCGAGCTCAGGAAGGCACTGGTGGTGGTGAAGATGCGGGGCAGCGCCCACAGCCGGGAGTTCCGGACGTACGAGATCACGGGCACCGGAGTGCAGCTGCGCGAGTCGCTCCGGGAATACGACAGCATCATCACCGGCATGCCCAAACGCCAGCTCCGGATCCCGCCCCCGCTCTACCCCGGGCTGACGGAGCAGGAGGTGCTCGTGCTCGAGATGGTGATGCGGGCGGAAGCGATGTCACCGGCCGAGATCGCCAAGCAGACGGGTATACCTGCGCGCGGGGTCGAGCAGATCCTCGAACGCATGGTCCAGCTCCAATTCGTGAGCCGCAAGGGCGCCCGCTACGAGGCGGAGGCGCGCCGGCGCACGCCGTGATCAGGCGCGAGGGACCGGGAGAAGACGGCGAGCGCGAGGACCGCTATCAACAGTTGGTGGAGCTCGCGCCGGAGACAATCCTGATCCACGACGGCGAACGGATCGTCCTCGCCAACGCCGCCGCCGTCCGCCTTGCGGGCGCCATCCATCGGAATCAGCTCGTCGGCCAGCCGATCGATAGCTTCCTGAATCCACCCTACCTCAAGGCCGTCGAGGCCCATCTGCTGGGGTCGGGCGACGCGGTGACACGGGTGCCGCCGGTACGGGACGCCTTCCGCCGGCTCGATGGATCCGAGGTCGAGGTCGAGGTGACCGCGATCGCCTTCCTGGACCACGGCCGTCCATCGGCCCACCTGGTCGTCCACGACATCACCGAGCGCCTCGCGCTGCAGGAGTCGGCCAGGCGGGCGGACGAACAGCTCCAGCAGGCGCAGAGGATGGAAGCGGTGGGCGCGCTCGCGGGTGGCGTCGCCCACGAGGTCAACAACATGATGTCCGTGATACTGGGGTTCAGCGAGTTCCTGCTGCTCGCCCCGGCCATGGCGGAGGAGCGGCTCTCCGAGGTTCGGCATATCGTGCGAGCGGCCGAACGCACCGCCGCCGTGACGCGACAACTCCTTGCCTTCAGCCGCCGTGCCTTCCATCAACCACAGGTCCTCCATCTCGGCCCGGCCATGCACGAGCTCGAGCCCGTCGTCCGCCGGCTGTTGGGTGAGGAGCGGCATCTTGCCTTTGCGTCCGATGTGTCGCCCCGGGTGCGGGTAGACAAGGGCCAGCTCGAGCAGGTGATGGTGAATCTGGCCATCAACGCTCGCGACGCGATGCCGCCGGGCGGCACACTCACCATCACGACGGCGGAGACCGAGCTGCCCAACGGGTCCACCGCTGGGGATGGCGCCGCCATTCCGGCCGGACGCTATGCACAGGTCGTCGTGCGGGACACGGGCATGGGTATGGACGCCGCGACCCAGATGCGTGTCTTCGAACCATTCTTCACCACCAAGCCCGTCGGCAAGGGCACGGGGCTCGGCTTGGCCGCCGCCGACGGCATCATGAAGCAGAACGAGGGGTACATCACGGTGGTGAGCGCCCCCGGGCGGGGCACCACGTTCACGCTGTACCTACCGGTCCTGTCCGACGCCGATGTCGTCGAACGCCGGAGAGAGCCACGGGGAGAGCTGCCGCTTCCTGGCGGAGACGCCGCGCAGCTTGGTGCTACCATTCTCCTGGTCGAAGACGAGCCGGCCGTCCGGGCGGTTGCCGCCCGGGGCCTGGAGCATGGAGGCTTCCGGGTCCTCCAGGCGTCAGGCGGGGCCGCCGCTCTCGAGTTGCTGGATGGGCGGGCGCCGCCCGATCTCGTGCTGACCGACCTGATGATGCCGGGAGTTGGTGGGGTTGAGCTGGCGCGGCGGTTGAGGGAACGCTGGCCGGAGCTCCCGATTCTCTTTATGTCCGGCTACTCGGTGGAGGATCTCCGGAGTCAAGGCGCCATCGGCCTCGAGCGAGTCATGATCCAGAAGCCGTTTACCCCCGAGATACTGGTCCGGAGTGTAACCTTGGCGCTCTCAAAGACCGGCTCGGGTAGTGGTACAATTTGAGCGAGACTAATAGCTCACCTTACCCACCACTCGCCCTTCCATCGTGGTACTGCCGCTTTCTTGGCGCTGGCCTTTCGTCGTGCCGCAGCCTGCTTCGCGGCCCGTGCCTTACCGCCTTTGGCAGTAGGCTTCTTCTTGGGGGCTTCGTGCCCATCTGGAGGCTTGCTTGTGCGACGAGGCATACCCACATAATACAAGCGTCCAATGGATATCTTAGCGTCAGGCAAACCCTGACACCGACTCCGGTGACGAGATCTTCTTGACCTAAGCAAGTCGTGCGGCTACATTTGCGGGCTATGCCGACTATCAATCAGCTCATCCGGCACGGCCGGAAAGACGTTGTAGCCAAAGACAAGGCGCCAGCCCTCCGGTCCAACCCACAGAAACGCGGCGTGTGCACCCGGGTCTACACCACCACGCCGAAGAAGCCGAACTCGGCGCTTCGGAAGGTGGCCCGCGTGCGGCTCACCAACGGCTTCGAGGTCACGGCCTACATCCCCGGCGAGGGACACAACCTCCAGGAGCACTCGATCGTGCTCATCCGGGGCGGCCGCGTCAAAGACCTGCCGGGCGTTCGCTATCACATCGTGCGCGGCACGCTGGATTCGGCCGGAGTAAATGACCGCAGGAAGAGCCGGTCCAAGTATGGCGCCAAGCGGCCGAAGGGTGCGGGCTCCGCCCCGGCGGCCAAGGGAGGCAACAAGTGAGTCGGCGTAACAAGTCGGTCAAGCGGCCGGTACCGCCCGATCCCCGCTACGACAGCCAGACCGTATCCAAGTTCGTTAACAACCTGATGTACGAGGGGAAGAAGAGCCTGGCCGAGGGGATCTTCTACACGGCCATGGATCTGATTGAAGAGCGCACCAGCCAGCCGGGGGTGTCCGTCTTCAAGCAGGCGGTGAACAATGCCAAGCCGACGCTCGAGGTAAAGAGCCGCCGCGTGGGTGGCGCGTCGCTGCAGGTACCGGTCGAGGTGCGGCCGGATCGCCGGACCGCGCTCGCCATGCGATGGATCATCTCGTTCTCCCGGGCCCGCACCGAGAAGACTATGGCCGAGCGGCTCGCGGCTGAGCTGATCCTGGCGTCGAAGGGCGAGGGGAACACGATCAAGAAGAAGGAAGACACGCACCGGATGGCGGAAGCGAACCGGGCGTTTGCGCATTACCGCTGGTAGAGGGGAAGGGCGGGAATGACAAGCAAGGCGGGGCGCTTCGGAAGAGGCGCCCCTTCGCTTTGCTCAGGGCCGGCTCTTGTTGTTTAGGCAAGGACCGGCGGCCGCGTCGGGATCCCCAGTCCGAGGGTTGACACCGACAGCTAACCCACTACTTTACCCGGGCTTGGCGCTTTTATACATCGGATTACGTGACCCCTTCCTGCAGCACCTCGGGGGAGCTCACCTCTGATCTTCTAACGACAACGCGTGGGGTCCTGCTGGGATCCTCGTTCAGGGCTCAGGCCCGGACGTGCGCGGAGCGATACCCCGGGAATCCTCCCGAACGGTCGCCCCGCTTTTTCGTTGACTAGAGACACACCACATGGCCCGACAGACGACCCTCGATCGCTACCGTAACATCGGCATCATGGCCCACATCGATGCCGGGAAGACGACTACGACCGAGCGGATCCTCTACTACACCGGGAAGAACTACAAGATCGGTGAGGTCCATGAGGGCGCCGCCACCATGGACTGGATGGAGCAGGAGCAGGAGCGGGGGATCACCATCACCTCGGCCGCAACCACTTGCTTCTGGCTTCGGAACGGCACGTCCTACCGGATCAACATCATCGATACCCCTGGCCACGTGGATTTCACCGTCGAGGTGGAGCGTTCGCTCCGCGTGCTCGACGGCGCCGTCACCCTGCTCGACTCGGTGGCCGGGGTGGAGCCCCAGACCGAGACGGTCTGGCGCCAGGCTGATCGATACGGGGTGCCCCGGATCATCTTCGCCAACAAGATGGATCGGGTCGGGGCCGATTTCGACCGCTGCATGAGGATGATCCGGGACCGGCTTACCAAGAAGGCCTACCCGATACAGCTGCCGGTCGGCTCCGGCGAGATGTTCACCGGGCATATCGACGTGATCAAGCGGGTCGAGGTCATCTTCGACGAGGAGACCCTCGGCAAGACTTTCACCGAGTTGCCGGTGCCCGAGGCCTACCGGGAACGGGTCGAGGCGGCGCGGCATGAGGTCATCGAGGCGGCGGTCGAGCACGACAATGAGCTGTTGGAGAAGTACCTGGCCGGCGCTGAGCTGAGCTACGAAGAGATCCAGCACGCCATCCGGAAGGCGACCACCGGTGGATTCATCGTGCCGGTGCTCTGCGGCGCATCGTTCAAGAACAAGGGCGTGCAGGCGCTGCTCGACGCGGTGATCGATTACTTGCCGAGCCCGGAGGATGTCCCCCCGATCGTAGGTCACGTGCCGCTGCACGATGAGACTCACGTCGAGCGCTGCGCCTCCGATGCCGAGCCGTTCGCCGCCCTGGCATTCAAGGTGGCCACTGACCCGTACGTGGGCCGGCTGACCTTCTTCCGGGTGTACTCCGGCTCGCTGAAGTCCGGCAGCTACGTCTACAACAGCACCAAGGACAAGCGGGAACGCATCGGCCGGCTGCTCCAGATGCACGCCAATAAGCGGGAGGAGATCGAGGAGGTGCTCGCGGGCGACATCGCGGCGGCGATCGGCCTCAAGGACACCCGCACCGGCGACACGCTCTCCGACGAGGACAAGCCGATCATCCTCGAGGCAATGAAGTTCCCCAATCCGGTCATCGACGTCGCCATCGAGCCCAAGACCAAGGCCGACCAGGACAAGCTCGGCACCGCGCTGCAGAAGCTCCAGGAGGAAGACCCGACTTTCCGGGTGCGTTCCGATCAGGAGACCGGCCAGACGATCATCGCCGGCATGGGCGAGCTGCACCTCGAGATCCTGGTGGAGCGGATGAAGCGCGAGTTCAAGGTCGAAGCCAACGTCGGCAAGCCCCAGGTGGCGTTCCGGGAGACGGTCAAGAAGGCGGTCACCAACGTCGAGGGCAAGTTCATTCGCCAATCCGGCGGCAAGGGCCAGTATGGCCACGTGGTAATCAACTTTGGGCCGAGCGAGCCGGGCCTGGGCTTCGTCTTCGAGGACAAGATCGTCGGCGGCACGATCCCACGGGAGTTCATCAAGCCGGTCGAGGCCGGGATCCGCGAAGCGCTGGAGAATGGCGTGCTGGCCGGCTACCCGATGGTGGACGTCAAAGCCACGCTGATCTTCGGCAGCTACCACGACGTGGACAGCTCCGAAATGGCGTTCAAGATCGCGGGCTCGATGGCGGTGAAAGAAGCGGCCCGTATGGCCAACCCGATCCTGCTCGAGCCGGTCATGGAAGTCGAAGTGGTCAGCCCTTCCGACTTCCTGGGCGACGTGATCGGCGATCTCTCCAGCCGGCGCGGCAAGATCGGTGGGATGACTCAGCGAGGGGAGGCCCAGGTGGTCGCGGCCGACGTGCCGCTGGCCGAGATGTTCGGGTACTCGACCACGCTCCGCAGCATGACCCAGGGGCGCGCGGTGTACACGATGCAGTTCGATCACTACGAGGAAGTGCCGAAGGCGATTGCGGAGCAGATTATTTCGAAGGCGAAGAGCTAGGCTCACCGCCCCAACAGGACACTAGGATCAGACCAGCATGGCCAAAGCCAAATTCGAGCGGACCAAGCCGCATGTGAACGTGGGGACGATTGGGCACGTGGACCACGGCAAGACGACGTTGACGGCGGCGATCACGGCGATCCAGGCGAAGAAGGGGCTGGCGACGTTCACGGCGTACGACCAGATCGACAAGGCGCCGGAGGAGCGGGAGCGGGGGATCACGATCGCCACGGCGCACGTGGAGTACGAGAGCGCCAAGCGGCACTATGCCCACGTGGACTGCCCGGGGCACGCCGACTACGTGAAGAACATGATCACGGGGGCGGCCCAGATGGATGGGGCGATCCTGGTGGTGTCGGCGGCGGATGGGCCGATGCCGCAGACCCGGGAGCACATCCTGTTGGCCAAGCAGGTGAATGTGCCCTACATCGTGGTGTTCATGAACAAGGTGGACATGGTGGACGACCCGGAGCTGCTGGAGCTGGTGGAGCTGGAGGTGCGGGAGCTCTTGAGCTCCTACGACTTCCCGGGGGACGACACCCCGATCATCAAGGGGTCGGCCCTGCAGGCGCTGGAGAGCAAGGACCCCAACTCGGAGCAGGGGAAGGTGATCCAGGAGCTGTTGGATGCCCTGGATACCTACATCCCGCAGCCCAAGCGGGAGATCGACAAGCCGTTCCTGATGCCGGTGGAGGACGTGTTCTCGATTACCGGGCGGGGGACGGTGGCGACGGGGCGGATCGAGCGGGGGATCGTGAAGGTGGGGGAGGAAGTGGCGCTGGTGGGCTTCGGGGCGACCAAGAAGACGGTGGTGACGGGGGTGGAGATGTTCCGCAAGCTGCTGGACCAGGGGGAGGCGGGGGACAACGTGGGGCTGCTCTTGCGGGGGATCGAGAAGAACGAGATCGAGCGGGGGATGGTGCTGGCGAAGCCGGGGAGCATCACGCCGCACGCCCACTTCGAGGCCGAGGTGTATGTGCTGACCAAGGAAGAGGGGGGGCGGCACACCCCGTTCTTCAAGGGGTACCGGCCGCAGTTCTTCTTCCGGACGACCGACGTGACGGGGTCGGTGGAGCTGCCGGCGGGGGTGGAGATGGTGATGCCGGGGGACAACGTGCAGATGACGATCGAGCTGATCACCCCGATCGCGATGGACGAGGGGCTGCGCTTCGCCATCCGCGAGGGCGGCCGGACGGTGGGCGCGGGTGTGGTCACCAAGATTCTGAA
>JAXDMF010000399.1:0-3707 GCA_034666205.1 Gemmatimonadales bacterium | reverse complement strand
GAGGTCACCGCCTCGGCCGCCGCCGGCCCTGCGGACACCATCTTCGTCGCCGGCGGGCAAGACCAGGCGGGACCGGCTTTGGAGCAGCTTCCTGAGTCGCTCAAGGTACGAGTGACTGACCTGACTGGTAACGGGGTAGGCGGCGTACAGGTGACCTGGACTTGGACCGACAATGGCCAGGTCAGCCCGGCAGCAACGACAACGAACGTCGACGGGTACGCCGCCGCCGCCCGCACCCTGGGCAACACTGCCCAGACGACGACCAGCATGGCGAGCGCGAGCGGCCTCAAGGGTTCTCCAGTCACTTTCACCCACCACGTCGTTCAGCCGGCCACGGTCACGATTCTGACCCAGCCCTCTTCCACGGCCGTCGGCGGCACGCCCTTCGCACAGCAACCGGTCGTCCAGGTGCGCGACCCGCAGGGGAACGCCATCAACGGGATCCAGGTGGTCGCAAGCATGGAGTCCGGAGCTGGGACGCTTGACGGCGCCAAGACCGCCGTGACCTCAGGAGGGTCTGCCACCTTCAGCGATCTCGCCATATCGGGTGGCACGGGCTCCCACGTCCTCCGATTCAGCAGCGGCGCGGCCTTTGCCATCTCCTCCCCGATCGCGGTGACTGCGCCGACGGGTGAGGACAAGGGTCAGTGGGCGCCACCGGTTCCCATGCCGCTGGTGGCGATTCACGTTACGCTCCTGCCCAGTGGCAAGGTGCTGATGTTCAGCCGGACCACCCAGCCGCAGCTGTGGGATCCGGCTAATCCCAGCAGCTTCACGCCGATGCCGGTTGGCACCAACGAATTCTGCAGCGGCCACGTCCTCATGCCGGATGGAAAAGTCATCGTCGTCGGTGGGCATATCAACGAGGCCACCGGCTTGCCCGACGCGAACGTCTTCGACCCCGCCGACAACACCTGGACTCGGCTTCCGGATATGCTGAGGGGCCGCTGGTACCCGAGCGCGACGGTGCTGGCCAATGGGGATATCCTGGTGCTGGGCGGACGCGATCAGCTCAGCCAGTACGCCCAGACTCCGGAGATCTGGAGCGCGGGTGGGTGGCGCAGGCTCACCAACGCGCAGCGTAACATGCCGTACTATCCCAGGATGTTCGTGGCACCGAACGGAAAGACGTTCTTCGCGGGCGAGCCGGTGGGTAGCCGGTACTTCGACCCGAGCGGGGAGGGAACCTGGGGTCCGACCATTTCCAGGGCGTTCCTCCACACTCGGGACTACGGTTCGGCGGTGATGTACGAGCCGGGCAAGATCATTTACATCGGGGGCGGGCTGCCGCCCACCAACACGGCCGAGATCATCGACCTGAACCAGGCGTCACCGTCCTGGCGTATGACCAACTCCATGGCGTTTGCCCGGCGGCACATGAACGCAACACTGCTACCCGACGGTCAGATCTTCGTTCCCGGTGGTACCAGCGCGGATGGGTTCAACAACGCGAGTGGCGCGGTACACACCGCCGAAATGTGGAATCCGGCGACCGAGCAGTGGACGACGCTCGCGGCCAACGCGGTGGACCGGATGTATCACTCCACTTCGCTGCTGCTGCCGGACGGACGGGTGCTGTTCGCGGGGAGCGGCGAAGGTGCTGGTGGAGTCGATCAAAAGACCTATGAGTTCTACTCCCCGCCCTACTTGTTCAAGGGGGCGCGCCCGACCATCGCCACGGCGCCGGCCTCGCTGGCCTACGGCCAGAGCTTCCAGATAGAGACCCCGGATGTCGCGAGCATCCAAAAGGTGAGCATGATCCGGACGGGCTCGGTGACCCACGCCTTCGATCTCAGCCAACGGTTCCTGAGTCTGAGCTTCAGCGCGGCTGGCGGGCAACTCTCGGTCATAGCCCCGGCCAGCGGCAACCTCGCACCGCCCGGGTATTACCTGCTTACCATCCTGAACGGGAGTGGTGTCCCTTCGATATCCAAGATCGTCCGGATCCAGTGAGCTCCGGCGGACACCCCCAAAACAACAGCGGGGGCGACGGGATTTGCTCCCGTCACCCCCGCTGCCTTACCCCGTACCGCCTACTTCTTGCAGCTCGTGCGCGACCGATTTCTCGCGGCGGTCGACACAGCCGACAAAGCGGTACCCATCCCGGTGCGGGATACGAAGGTGGAGGAATATTGCCAGCTGAGCATCGCACAGGCATACCCCGCCTGTGCCAGAACCGTCCCCACATTTTTCACTTCCCGGGCCGACATCTCCCAGCGACCGGTAGCGGTGCCCCTTCGCCCGCTGGAGCCATTACCGCCACTCAGGTAATTCAAGCCAAACACCAACCCCAGTCCCCGAGCCCTCGCGGCCGCAGTCTGGCGGTCACGGAACTGGGCGGGGGTTTGGTTGGCGCTCGGAACGTGCGGACCGACCCACTGGGCCCAGGCGAAATCGAGATAGCGGTAATTAATCAGGGGCAGGAGAGTTGGGGCTGCCCGAACCGTGGTGGGCAACGAGGGCCAGATCGACTTGGAATAGCGCGCCATTTCCTCGACGGCAGAGGCGGGAATTCTCTGGCCTCCCCAGCACCGCAGGCACTGCGGCTCATCCACCAGGTAGTGGCCGAGGAGCACGCCGCTCGAGACATACCTGCCCAAAGCCACACCGCGGAACGCACTGACCCGATTCTTCCACTTGGTCATGTTGAAGGTGCCGTTCGAATTGGTGTAGAACTTTCGGCTTCCGGCCATGCTGATCACGAGGCGTTTGCCATACCTCGCGGCGGTGTTGAGCTCGCTGTAGACCGTGCTCAGCGCGACCGCCTGGAGCGAGCCGCTGTAACGACTGCTGCTGAATAGACTGGTGGGGAGGTGAAAATCACCGAATGCAATTCCCGGTGCGGTGGCACTGGTGTACGCCTCGAGGGTCGGCGCAGCCGGCGTCTCCGGCGTGGCGCCGCCGTCGACGATCGGAGCGATAGCCTCCTCGGGGTTGCAGGCCACAGCGGCGATCAGGCTTGCAGCAGCCGTAAGCGCTCGGAGGCGCGCCGTCCGCCGGCTCAGCTTGAACTTGTAGGACATGCGTGAGTTGTCCTCTCGACAGGATAGTAAGTGGCGCACCTGGGGCACGACGGTTCTGCCGCGGACATGGTCAACGCGGGCGAGCGTCGGCGATCGAGGCGCGGGGCTCGCAAACACTGCGGGCCCGGAGACTATGATGAATTGAGAGGTGCTGCTGCGGACTTAGGGGATCAGTCGTGCAGGGCGCGATGGAATGGTCGCCGGGTAGCGCCATCTCTTTATCGAGACCGCTCGCGCCAGGCTACAGTCTGGCAAGGAGAGGAGATCTTGTCAAGGGTCACGGGGTTGCCGTGACCCGGAACACGGCGGGGTGGTGGCTCTTAACCGAGGTCATTGCAGGACCGAGAGTTCGGCCCGTTGACCTCGCTGAACGGCAGCGTGTAGACTGCGGCACCGATTTCGCAGACGATCGTCCGTCCCAACTTTGCAGTCGGAGGTATGTCTGACCGGCGTCTCATCACAGTTCGCCCCTTCGCGACCGTCCATGGCTGAACCTGCAGGGCAGCAGCGGATGAACATCGTGATCGTCGGCCACGTCGATCATGGTAAGAGCACGGTCATCGGCCGCTTGCTCGCCGATACCCATTCGCTTCCCGAGGGGAAGCTCGAGCACATCCGCCTCCAGTGCGAGCTCAACTCAAAGCCGTTCGAGTACGCCTTCCTGCTCGACGCCCTCAAGGACGA
>JAXDMF010000398.1:0-24643 GCA_034666205.1 Gemmatimonadales bacterium | reverse complement strand
ACCGGTCTGGGCCTCTCCACGGTCTATGGGATCGTGAAACAGAGCGGTGGCTATGTCTGGGTCTACAGTGAGCCGGGCGAGGGAAGCGTCTTCAAAGTCTACCTGCCGCAGGCCAGAGTGGCCTCCGAGCCGGACGAACCAGCCACCGAGCCTGTCACGGCGTCGGGGCGCGGATCCGAAACCGTCCTCGTCATCGAGGACGAGAACGTCGTGCGAAAACTGGCCTGCCGCGGCTTACGGGATCACGGCTACCACGTAGTGGAAGCCGCGAATGGGGCCCAGGCGCTGCGCTACATCCGGGAGCACCCCCAGACGATCGATCTGGTGATCTCGGACGTGGTGATGCCCGAGATCGGTGGGCGTGAATTGGGCCAGCGCCTTGCAACCCTGGATCCCGATCTGCCGATCCTCTACATGTCGGGCTATACGGGAGAAGATGTGGTCCAGCGCGGCTTGCTCGATCCCGGAGCTCCGTTTCAGCAGAAGCCGTTCACTCCCGCCGGGCTGGCCCTGAAGGCACGGCAGATGCTCGACCAGGATCTCCGCCGGAAGACCACCGCTTTCTTACCGTAGTCAATCCTGTCTCAGGCGCTGGCATGGGTCTTCGACCCTACCGCGGCGGATCGGAACTCCAGATGATCCGCACGCATGGTGACGAACCCGCGCGGGGTAGCGAGCCGGGCCAGCCGCTCGCCGGCCATGTTGACCATCCGCTGCGTGACACCGGGAAAGATGGGCATGACCTGATACCACGCCATCGGATCGATGTCGCGGTAGATCCGCTTGTGTTGCTCTTTGAGACGCGCTTCAACACCTGACATTCCCGCTCCTCGCCGATGTGGTCGGCTTTCGGGTAAGCGGCTACTCAAGGGTCTGTTGGGGTCGAGGCGATGGTCAAGATAAGGACCTCGATGGCCGGAGGAAAGACGGGAAGGACGGGAAGGGCGGGAAGGAAAGTCGATTAGTTACAGTGTTCTACGTGATACCTGTCGAACAGTGTGTTCTGCTTCCCTTCCTTCCCGTCCTTCCCGCCTTTCCCGCCCTTCCCGCCCTTCCCGCCCTTCCTAATACGCCGGGGGATCACTCGCCGGGAACGACTCGATCGAGCTTTCATCAAGCTGGCCCAGCGTCGATGGCTTCGGGGCTGGTACAGTGGCAGGGCCGCCACCGATCGCCCGCGCCTTCTGCCGGCCCGAGAGCAGCTGACGCAAGACATACTGGAGGATGCCGCCGTGCTGGTAGTAAAGGACTTCCTGCGGGGTGTCGATCCGGATGGTCACTTCGAAGCGAATCTTCGATCCATCCTCCCGCCGCGCCTGGACCGTAAGGGTACGCCCCGCGGCAAACCTCGATGCGATGGCGGCCGAGAGTCCCTCCAGATCGAAGACTTCGCGGCCGGTGAGTCCCAAGGTGTCGACTGACTGTCCGGGCGCAAACTGCAGCGGAAGAATTCCCATCCCCACCAGGTTCGAGCGGTGGATGCGCTCGTAGCTCTCCGCGATCACCGCGCGGATCCCCTGGAGTGCCGGGCCCTTGGCGGCCCAATCCCTGCTCGACCCCGAGCCATACTCTTTCCCGGCGAGCACCAGAAGGGGGGTCCCGTCCGCCTGGTAGCGCATGGCCGCATCATAGATGGATAGGACCTCGCCGGTCGGGAGGTATGTAGTCACGCCTCCCTCGGTATTTGGCGCCAGCCGGTTCCGGATCCGGGTATTGGCAAAGGTGCCGCGCACCAGCACCTCATGGTTGCCGCGACGCGAGCCATATGAGTTGAAGTCGGCGAGAGCCACGCCTTGAGCCATCAGGTAGCGCCCGGCGGGCGAGTCTTTCTTGATGCTGCCTGCCGGTGAGATGTGGTCGGTCGTGACGCTGTCACCCAGAACTGCGATAACCCGGGCGCCCCGGATCTCCTCCACCTTCTCGGGGCTGGCCTTCGACATTCCCTCGAAGTACGGTGGCCGCCTGACATAGGTGGAGCCGGGTGACCAGTCGAAGCGATCGCCACCCGGCACCTCCAAGGCGTTCCAGCGCTCGTCTCCCGCATACACCGCCCCATAGCTCCGCCGGTACATGTCCGATTTGATCGAGGACGCGAGCGTCTTTTCGACTTCGGCCGTGGTCGGCCAGATATCGCGGAGATAGACCGGCGCCCCTTGAGGATCGTGTCCCAACGGCTCATGGAACAGGTCGATATCGATCCGGCCGGCCAGCGCAAACGCCACGACCAGCGGCGGTGACATGAGATAGTTCGCCCGCACATCCGAGTTGATCCGGCCCTCGAAGTTCCGGTTGCCTGACAGCACCGCGCACGCCACCAGCCGGCGGCGCTGGATGGCGTCGGAGATCTCCATTGGCAAGGGGCCGGAATTCCCGATGCAGGTGGTGCAGCCGTAGCCCACGAGGTTGAAGCCCAGCCGATCAAGATAGGGCGTGAGGCCGGCCCGGTCGTAGTAATCGGTGACCACCTTGGAGCCCGGCGCAAGCGACGTCTTGACCCAGGTCTTCCGCTCCAGCCCACGCTCCACCGCCTTCTTGGCCAGGAGGCCGGCAGCCAACATGACCGCGGGGTTTGAGGTGTTGGTGCAGCTGGTGATGGCGGCGATCACGACGGAGCCGTGGTCTAGCACGTCCGAGGCGTCCTCCAGCATGACGGCGTGGGCCGCGGGCGACTCTGTTGATCCCTCACCCCAGACCCCGATTGCCGTCGGTCCTTGGGCCGACCCCTTGGCTCCGTCCTTCCCAGGAGCCTGGATGCCTGCCGGTAGCAGGCTCGGCAGGGCGTCCCGGAACGACCGCTTTGCGTCCGATAGCCTGATTCGGTCCTGCGGCCGCCGCGGTCCCGCAATGCTGGGCTCGACGGTGGAGAGATCCAACGAAAGTGTGTCGGTGAACACCGGCTGGGGCGATGCCGGAGTGTGAAATAGTCGCTGCTCTTTCATGTAGGCTTCCACCAGCCGGACCCGCTCCTCCGACCGACCGGTGAACCGGAGGTACTGGAGTGTCACGTCGTCCACCGGGAAGATGGCGCAGGTGGCACCATACTCGGGCGACATGTTCCCGATGGTCGCCCGATCGGCGAGTGCCAGGCTGCCGAGTCCGGGGCCGTAGAACTCGACGAACTTGCCGACCACGCCCTTGCGCCGGAGCAGCTCGGTGACGGTGAGGACCAGGTCGGTGGCGGTGGCGCCCTCGGGCAGCCGGCCTTCCAGCCGGAACCCGACGACCTCCGGGATGAGCATCGAGACCGGCTGGCCCAGCATCGCGGCCTCGGCCTCGATTCCCCCCACACCCCAGCCCAGGACGCCCAGTCCGTTGATCATTGGGGTATGCGAGTCGGTACCGACCAGCGTGTCGGGATAGGCCTGGGGCAGCTCACCGGTTCGGGCCTGCGGGTTCTCGTCCGAGGTGAAAACCACTCGGGCGAGATACTCCAGGTTCACCTGGTGTACGATGCCGGTATTCGGTGGCACCACCCGGAAGTTCTCGAACGCGCGCTGTCCCCAGCGGAGGAACTGATATCGCTCCCGGTTCCGCTGGTAGTCGAGATCGACGTTCGTGCCGAAGGATTGCGCCGTCCCGAAGGCGTCCACCTGGACTGAGTGGTCCACCACCAGCTCAACCGGTTGCAGGGGATTGATCCGGCTCGGGTCGCCACCGAGCTCGGCCATGGCGTCGCGCATGGCCGCGAGATCCACGACCGCGGGCACGCCGGTAAAGTCCTGCAACAGCACTCGAGCGGGGGTAAAGGCAATTTCCCGGGTGGGCGGCGCTGCCGGCGACCATCGCGCAAGCGCCTCGATATCGTCCCGGGTGACGCTGACGCCGTCCTCGGTACGCAACAGATCTTCAAGCAGGATGCGGAGGGAGTACGGGAGCCGCAGAATATCGCTTCCCGCTGCCGCCATCGCGTCCAGCCGGAAGATCTCAAACGCTTGTTTGCCGACCTTGAGAGTGGACCGCGCGCCGAAGGTGTTGGTCATTGGTGTAAAGTAAGCTCTCTGGCGTATAGCGGCATCGCGAGGAACCGCTGCCATAATACTGCCAGCAGGACCGACAGTGGACATTCCGGCCCGATGCACTTACAGTGCTGGTCCGGTGGATGTTCGTGGCATCCATCATCCCTCCTTATCGGTATACCGCCGCATGCCACTCGCTCAGGATGCGAGGCCGGTCGTGGCCGGCTCCGCCAACTGTCTCATTGTCGATGACGAACCCAGCGTTCGTCGCTCGCTCGCGCGCATGCTGGCGGCTCAGGGCTTCAACTGCCTCGAGGCCGGCACGGGCAAGGAGGGACTCGAGGTACTCGACCGGACCGGCGAGATCCCACTGATCATTTCGGATATGCGGATGCCCGAGCTTGACGGGATGGGCTTCCTCGAGGTGGTGCGCGAACGCTTTCCCGACAGCTCGGTCATCATGCTGAGCGGAATGAGCGAGACCACCACCGCGGTGGACTGCCTGCACCTCGGCGCGGCCGACTTCCTGTTGAAGCCCATCTCGCTCGGCGAGCTTCAGGCCCGGGTGGCCCGGGCGTTGGAGAAGCGCGCGCTGGTGCTCCAGAACCGTTTCTATCAGGAGCACCTCGAGCGTCAGGTGCAGGAACAAGCCCAGCGGATTCAGGAGCTGTTCCTCCAGGGCGTCCAGATGCTCGCCCGGGCCCTGGAGGCCAAGGACGCGTATACCCGGGGCCATTCAATACGGGTGAGCCGCTACGCCGTTGCCACTGCGGCCGGGCTCGGGTTCGTTGGAGCGGGGCTGGACGGGATCCGGCTGGGCGGCGAGCTGCATGACATTGGGAAGATCGGGACCCGGGAGGCGGTGCTGCACAAGCCTACCTCGCTCACCGCCGACGAGTTCAGGCAGATCACCGAGCATCCTGCTCTGGGAGAACGGATGCTGTCCCCCCTGGCCCACGAATCGCCCGATGTTCTGCGGATCGTCCGCTCGCACCACGAGCGTTTGGATGGCGGAGGATTTCCCGACGGCTTACGGGGAGAGAAGATCCCGATCGAGGCTCGGATCGTCGCGGTGGCCGACTCGTTCGACGCGATGACGACTCAGAGACCCTACCGCGAGGCCAGGCCGCCGGACGACGCCATGCGCGAGCTGCGTCGGGTGGCCGGCACCCAGCTCGATCCTCAGGCGGTAGAGGCCTTCGTCGCTGCCTTCCCCGACCCCCGGGTCTTGCCGGTTTCGGCCTGATGCTCGTACCTCACCGCGAGGTGCCCGCCCTAGAGCTCCCGCAACATGGTCCGCATCCGAATGGCGAGGGCCTCGATCTCACGCAGGGCTTGGAGCGTCTCGGCATCGATTTTGGGCTCATTCAGGAGGAGCAGCTGGGTTTCGGCGAGGAGGGCTGACAGCGGGTTGGACAGGTCATGCCGCAGCTTGCCCAGCCGCTCGGATTCGCTCATAGGGCCCTGGGACAGGAGGTCACGAATCCATCGGGAAGAGGACAACCTCCGCAGTGATACGGGGTTGATGAAACATTGTACCTACCCGGGGGTTATGCAATAGAGCCGGCAACCCCCGGTAGGTTGAGAACACACAACCTCTTGACTGGGCTCGCGCCCACATCTACCTTTCGTTGCTTCTTGTTGGCCGGAAACTCCCCGTATCACACCGTCTTGGTCTTGCACTTTTCGGCGCCCTCGGGCCCACCACATAGACAGTCCACCTCTCTCGGTCTTGCATTCTTACAATCCCCACCCCAGCCAGCCATCTGACTGGTCTATCCGTCTTGGAGTCCCTCCGTGGATATCGCTGAGCTGAAGCAGAAGTCGGTTGCCGAGCTGCACACGCTCGCAGAGCAATTGAACATCACCAACTATTCGGGCCTCCGGAAACAGGACCTGATCTTCCGGATCGAGCAGTCGCTGCTCGATTCGGACACGGTCATCCGGGGTGAGGGAGTGCTGGAGATTCTCCCGGAGGGATACGGCTTTCTCCGCAGCCAGGACTGGAACTACCTCTACGGTCCGGACGATATCTACGTCTCGCCCAGCCAGATCAAGCGGTTCGACCTCCGCACCGGTGACACGGTCATGGGCCAGGTTCGTCCTCCCAAGGAGGGTGAGCGCTACCTGGCCCTGCTGAAGGTCGAGCAGGTCAACTTCGAGGAGCCGGAAAAGACCAAGCACCGGATCGCCTTCGACAACCTGCGGCCGCGTTACCCCGATTCGCGAATCCGATTGGAGCGGAAGAACGGCGATCTGTCGATGCGGGTAGTGGACCTCCTCTCGCCGATCGGCAAGGGCCAGCGGGCGCTGATCGTGGCCCCGCCGAAGGCCGGCAAGACGATCCTGATGCAGAAGCTGGCCAACGCCATCAGCGAGAATCATCCTGAGATCGTCCTCATCGTGTTGCTGATCGACGAGCGGCCCGAGGAAGTGACTGACATGGAGGAGAACGTCAAGGCGGAGGTCATCTCGTCCACTTTTGACGAGCCCGCCGACCGGCACGTGCAGGTGGCCGACATGGTCATCGAGAAATCCAAGCGGCTGGTGGAGCATGGCCGGGACGTCGTCATCCTGCTCGACTCGATTACCCGCCTGGCCCGGGCACATAACGTCGTGGTGCCGCACTCCGGCAAGATTCTCTCCGGCGGCGTGGACGCCAACGCCCTGCAGAAGCCGAAGCGGTTCTTCGGTGCCGCGCGTAATATCGACAAGGGCGGCAGCCTCAGCATCATCGCCACCGCCCTGATCGATACCGGTAGCAGGATGGACGAGGTCATCTTCGAGGAATTCAAGGGTACCGGCAATTCAGAGTTGGTACTCGACCGCCGGCTCGCCGACCGGCGGATCTATCCCGCCATCGACATCCAGCGGACTTCCACCCGCAAGGAAGAGCTCTTAATGGACAAGGACGAGCTCAACCGGGTGTACTTGCTGCGGAACTTCCTGGCCGACATGCCCCCGGTCGAGTCGATCGAATTCCTGCTCGAGCGCATGAAGCGCACGAAGAACAACAAGGAGTTCTTCGCAACGATGGCGCAGTAGCACTGATTCCCGAAACCGGTCGCATTCTGGGAGTTGACTGGGGCCAGATCCGTATCGGTCTGGCCCTCAGCGATGAAACCCAGACGCTCGCCTCCCCGCTCGACACCCTGGTGCGCCGAGCCGGGAAGCGACTGCCCATGCCCCGGCTACTGGAGCTCACCTCGCTGCACCAGCCGGTCGGGATCGTCGTAGGCCTTCCGCTGTCCCCGGAAGGCACCGAGGAGGACAGTGCTTCCGCCGCGCGGGAGATGGCCGCCACGATCGCCCGGCGGACCGGACTCCCGCTCGAGCTCTGGGACGAACGCATGAGCACCGCCAGGGCCCTCACGGCCATCTGGGAACAGGGCGGCTCCGCCCGCGGCCGCAAGCGAGAGGTGGATGCCTTGGCCGCGTCAGTTCTGCTCCAGCACTTTCTAGACGCGCGGAAGAATAGGACGGAGAGGGCGGAGGGGGAGAGCCGGGGGTGGTGAGGTCGCTCCTATCCGTCGTCTCCCTCGCATCCGCCCTCTCCGCCTGCGGCTCCTCCGCCCAAACCGCCCGTGTCATCCTGCCGCCCGGAGCCTCCTTCGGCGCCGTCACCGATAGCCTCAAGGCCCATGGGGTCATAACGAACCCACGCTGGTTCAAGCTCATGGCCCGGATGCGAGGAGTGGACCGTTCGGTGCATGCCGGGGTCTACGAGTTCCCAGCCGGGACCTCACCCTGGACGGTTCTCGGCATGTTGGCGCATGGCAAGAAAGCCGCTCTCCGATTCACCGTGCCGGAGGGGCTGACCATTCTCGACGTGGCCGAGCTCGCGGCCACACGCCTGGGGGTTCCGGCGGACTCGTTTGTCACCGCGGCGCACGATGGCAAGGCGGCGACGGCGCTACTCGGAATTCCGGTCCCCTCCTTCGAGGGATTCCTCCGCCCGGAGACCTACCTCCTGCCGGCCGACATCAATGCGGCTGAGCTGATCCGATACATGGCCGAAGGATTCAAGTCCGAGTGGAAGCCCGAGTGGGACGCGCGGCTCGATTCGCTGAAGATGAGCCGGCTGGCGCTGGTGACGCTGGCATCCATCGTGGAGGGTGAGGCCAGGGCGGATGACGAACGCGAGATCATCGCCGGGGTTTACCGGAACCGGCTGCGGATCGGGATGGCACTCCAGGCCGATCCCACGGTGCAGTATGCCATCATGCTCAAGCGGGGCAGGCGCAAGCCGCGCCTCTTTCAGAAGGACTATCAAATCAAGTCGCCCTACAACACCTATCTGAACCCCGGACTCCCACCCGGCCCGGTGAACTCGCCGGGTCGGCGGAGCCTCCAGGCTGCCCTGTATCCCGCCGACGTACATTATCTGTATTTCGTGGCCGGCCCCGACGGCCGCCACATCTTCTCCCGTACCTATGGCGAGCACCTGCGGGCGATCAGAAAGCTGAGGAAGGCGGTGCAGTAAGCCCCGCCTTTACATACGCCCGCGCCGCAACCTCGACGTCATCCACCCCGAGAATCCCCGATACCACCGCCACGCCGGTCCCCCCTGCAGCCATCACCAAGGGGACATCCTCCGGCCGCACGCCGCCGATGGCAATGCAGGGCTTGCCACCTGCGAGCGTAACCAGCCGCCGGAAGCCCCGTGCGCCGAGCCCGGTGCCGGCATCCTGCTTGGTTGGGGTATCTCGCCAGGGTCCGACCCCCCAGTAGTCCGCTGCCGCGGCCTTCTCCGCCTCGGCCTCGCTTCCCACCGAGGTGCCGATGATGAACCGCGCCGGCGCGATCCTCCGGGCAAGCTCCAGCGGCATGTCATCCGGTCCCAGGTGAACGCCTGCCGCCCCTGCGGCAATTGCGACGTCCGGCCGGTCGTTCACCAGCACTGGGACCGTGAGCACCTGCACCAAACCACGGATCACTTGAACCAGCTCCCGCGCTGGTACCTGCTTCAGCCGGACCTGCACCGAGGTAACGCCCCCTCGCTCGGCGGCGAGCGCGAGCGCGGCCAGGTCGCGTCCCTGCACCAGGCGGTCGTCGGTTACCAGCATCAGGCGTAGGAGTGCCGCTACATTATCTGCCATGACGCCCCCCGTCCGCCTCCAAGGAATTCGCGGAGCCACCACCGTGGCTCGCAACGATGCCGACGAGATCCTCGCGGCCACCGACGAGCTGCTGCGCACACTCATCGAGGCTAACGAGCTTCAGCCCGACGACATCGTAAGCGCGCTCTTTACAGTGACCAGAGATCTGGATGCCGCCTTCCCGGCGCGGGCCGCCGAGGAGTTCGGCTGGAACATCGTGGCGCTGCTCCACGCAACCGAGATCCCCGTGCCGGGCTCCCTGCCGAAGTGTATCCGGCTGCTGGTGCACGCCTACACCGGCCGCGGGCGGGCGGAAATCAAGCACTGCTATCTGCGCGGAGCCACGGTCCTCCGGCCGGACCGGGCGTGACGGCCGTTCGGGTCACTCCCCGCGGTGCCGAGCGCTGGGTTCGAGGACATCCCTGGATCTTCCGGAGTGACGTACTTGAGGGGCCCGAGGCCCCCGGCCTGGTGGGGGTCAAAGACCAGCGGGGGCGCTTTATCGGGCAAGCACTGTACTCGCCCCGCTCGGAGATCCGGTTGAGGCTGCTGGAGCGGAGCGATCGTGCGATCGACGCTGACTGGTGGCGCCAGCGTCTGGCCGCCAGTGCGGCGCAGCGGAGCCGCATCGATGCTACGGCCTACCGGGTGGTTCATGGCGAGGGTGATGCCATTCCTTCGCTCGTGGTGGACCGGTACGATCGCTGGCTCGTGGTCCAGATTCTGTCGGCCGGCCTCGAGACCATGCGAGACACCATCGTCACGGCACTGGTCGAGACGCTGGAGCCGGACGGTGTCCTGCTGCGCAACGACACCCCGGTGCGGGCCCGTGAGGGTCTTGCTCTCGAGTCGATGCTGGGCTACGGCTCGGTGCCGCGGGAAGTCGAGGTACGCGAGGGGCCGGTGCGTTACCTGGCGGCGCCGTGGGAAGGACAGAAGACCGGCGCTTTCCTCGATCAGCGCCCCAATCGGCTGCTGGCGGGCGCGCTGGTGCCTTCGGGCGGGCGGGCGCTCGATTGTTTCGCCTACCACGGATCTTTTGCCATGCACCTGGCGCGGCGGGCGGCCAGTGTGCTCGCCCTCGATGCCAGCGCCGGGGCACTGGAGCGCGGAGCCGCCAATGCCTCCCTCAACGGGCTCGGCAACATCGAGTGGCGCGTCGCCGACGTCTTCCAAAGCCTGCGCGAGTTCGAGAGGTCGCGGGAGCGCTTCAATGCCATTGTGCTCGACCCGCCGGCATTCGCCAAGTCCAAGGCATCGGTGCCTGCTGCTCTCCGGGGTTATCGCGAGATCAACCTGCGGGCGATGCGGCTGCTCGCGCCGGGCGGCGTTCTCCTGACCGCCTCCTGCTCGTTTCACGTGCGGCTACCCCAGTTCCTTGGCATGCTGGCCGAAGCCGCCGGCGACAGCGGCCGGCGCATCGTGATGGATCGCACTCTGGGCCAGGGGGAAGACCATCCCGAGGTGCTCACCATTCCGGAGACGGGGTATTTGAAGGGGGCGGTGGTGAGGGCAGTCTAGAGACTTCCCTCGAAATCGTTGACACTCCACCCCACGACTACCAACTTCCACCATGCCCAGCGTAGTAGACTCACGGGAAAAATCGTCCGGAGTACGCCGGGTGCTTGGCGGCATCCTCGTCGCCAATATCGTCGTCGTGGTCGTCAAGTTTACCGTCGGGTTCGATACCAATTCGCTGGCCGTCTTCGGCGATGCGCT
This sequence comes from Gemmatimonadales bacterium, assembly GCA_034666205.1. Classification (GTDB taxonomy): domain Bacteria; phylum Gemmatimonadota; class Gemmatimonadetes; order Gemmatimonadales; family GWC2-71-9; genus CAVVWJ01. The sequence continues at coordinate 13,869 of JAXDMF010000398.1, read as the reverse complement.
TCAATCATCAGTCGACGCGGCCAACAATCTCATCGGCATTCTCGTGGTGCGGGTAGCCGCCAAGGCGCCCGACGAGGATCACCCGTATGGACATGCCAAGTTCGAGACGCTCGGTGCCCTGCTCATCGCCCTATTGCTGGCGCTCTCGATCTTCGAGCTCGTCCGCGGGGCTGTGGCCCGCCTCATGTCGGGCGCCCCGCCCCTGAACGTCTCGAGCACCGCCCTCGGGTTCCTCGTCTTCACCCTGGTGGTGAACATTGGCGTCGTCTGGTTCGAGACCCGTGCCGCTCGCCGCCTCCAGAGCGACCTTCTCGTCGCCGATGCCCTCCACACCAGAACCGATGTCTTCATCACCCTCGGCGTGCTCGGCGGCCTGGCATTGGCGCGCGCGGGCCTGGCCTGGGCCGACCCGGCGCTCGCTCTCGTCGTGGCGGTGCTGGTAGGCCGCGCTGGCTACCAGATCCTGCGCCGGGCCATCCCGAGCCTGGTGGACGAGCGCGCCTTCGACCAGACGACCATCCAGCGGGTAGCCGAGGGCGTGGACGGGGTGAGGTCCGCCTACGCCATCCGGTCACGACACGGCGGCGACCGGCGCTTTGCCGAGCTCACGATCGCGGTAGACGGAGGGGCTGACGTCGCCAGCGCCCACCGGATCGCCGACCAGGTCGAGGGCAGACTGCGGGACAGTCTCCAGCTCGATGAGGTGACGGTGCACGTCGAGCCATGCTGACCGCCGCGGAAGTTCGCCAGGCCCATCGACGGCGCCGATCGCCGTACTCCGACAAGCAGCATTACCACGAGTACATCCTTCAGCGAATCGAGGGCTACAAGAACTCGATCGGCCGGGACGAGCTGCTCCGGCTGGGCGACGAGGCGGCCTCGGAGCTGCAGGCTACTTCCGAAGGACAATTTGTTCTCACCGAAGTGCTGATGCTCGAGTCGGTGGACCGGCTCATCATGAAGCGCCTCTCCCTCCGGCCCTACCGCCGCTGGCGGCAGCAGTTCCTCCGACTCCGGGCTGCTCAGCGCACTCCCACCCACTGGGGCGTCGAGCCCAATTGCCCGCTCACCGCGCTGCTGCCCCGCATCGAGCCAGAAGACACCGCGCTGGTGATCGGCACTCACGCGGCCCCAATGACCTTTTTACTGGCCGCACACGATGCCGCCGTCACGTTTCTGGCGGACGATCTGGGCTGTGTCGAACGGGTAGAATCGAAGATGGCGGAGGAAGCCCTTTCCAGCGTCTTCGAGAGTTTCGTGACCCAGCTCGACCAGCCGCTGCCTGAGTTCATGAGCTTCCTGACCGGCTTCGACATCGTGGTGCTGGATCCGGAGGGCCTGGTCGATTTGTCCGCCCGGAACCGCGGAAAGCTCGTTCACGACCTTCAGCAGCGCAGCCGTCCCCAGGGTGTCCACGTGATCCTGCCGAGCTGTCCAGCTTTGGCACCTGACGCGCTGCGTGGCATGTACCAGGGATGGACTCAGGAGGAGGAGCTCAAGCGGCGCCGGGGCGCCGACTCGAGAAGAGCCCGGGGGCTGATCCTTTGCAAGCCCGTGTGTCCGCCGGACACGGCGTGATCTCTTGGCTCCCGAGTCGGACCGACACGGGCCACCCGACACCATCCAGTAAGCCGTTGTCTGCCCGATAGTTGGCGCGCCTCAAGAGGCGGCACGAACGGTGCTCCTCCAAGGGAAAGCACGCCTTTCCCCCTTAGTGAGGAGCGAGCCCGTGACCAGCCTTCCCCTCATCGCCCAGTCGGAGCCGCTGGGCATCGTGATCAGGAGCGGCGCACCGAAGCCCAAACCGGTCCGGTTCTGGGCCTATCTGTGGGCCACCGATGATGACGACACCAGGGAGTTGCACTGGCATCAGCGGGTCCCCGCGGAGCACGCCGCGTAGGTCCGCACGGCAGTGCGGGCGCACGGCGGTAGGGCATGCCGCGCGCCGAAACGCCCCCGAGCTCCGGTTCGGGGGTGTTTGTATTTCTATTCCCTTGCCCCACACCACTTTCCCGTCTAAACTCGAATTACTGACTTCTCCCCTGACCGGACCTCCATGCCCACGCTGACCCTCAACGGCAAATCCGTTTCTTTCCAACCCGGCGAGACGATCCTCGAAGCCGCCAGAGCGACCGGGGTCGACATCCCCACGCTGTGCTGGTATCCCAAGCTGCCCATCGTGGGCAACTGCCGGATTTGCCTCGTGTCGGTGGAGGGTCAGGGCAAGCTGATCCCAGCCTGCGCAGTCCCGGCTGCCGACGGCATGGTGGTGGAGACCGAATCGCCGGCTGCGGTCGATAATCGGCGGAGCGTGCTCGACTTCCTGCTGGAGCGATACCCCGGCGAGCACCTGGCGAATGGTGGCCGGGCGGATCCGCGGAACGAATTCGAGCGCTATGTGGTGCAGTACGAGGTGCCCGTTCGTACTCATCACGACCTGCCGCTTCGCACCGGCGACGAGCGCCCCGGCGATGTGATGATCCAGCACGATATGAGCACCTGCATCCTGTGTACCCGCTGCGTTCGCGCCTGCGAGGACATCCAGGAAGTCGGTGTGCTCGACGTGGGCATGCGGGGCGAGCATGCCCAGATCATCGTGGGTGGCGACGGCGATCCGGATCACGCGGGCTGCACCTGGTGTGGCGAGTGTGTCCGGGTCTGCCCCACCGGCGCCATCTTCGAGTTCATCCCCCGGCAGCTCTTCGGCTCGGAGGCGCTTCGCGCTCCGGACAAGATCGCCCGCTCGGTGTGCCCCTACTGCGCGGTGGGATGTCAACTGGATCTGCACGTGAAGGGTGACACCCTGATGCGGGTGACCTCTCCCTGGATCGAGGAGAACACGCCAAACCAGGGCTCGACCTGCGTAAAGGGCCGCTTCGGGTATGACTTCGCCCTGCACCGGGATCGGCTCACCGTCCCGCTAATCCGGAAGGGCTGGATGTGCCAAGACGGGCAGTGGACCTGGACCGGCGAATGGCCCAGGCGTCGCGAGGGCCCTTGGCTCACGATCGAGGAGAAGGGCAACCGGAAGAAGCCGCGGCCCCCGCTCCGTCAGGTTGGGAAGCCGCCCCTCACCGGCGTGCCCCAGGTGGAGGAGGACGACGTGCGTGATCGCGTGGCCACGCCGGCAGGCTGGTACAGCGCCTTCCGCGAGGCCACCTGGGAGGAGGCCCTCAGCCTGGCCGCCCAGCAAATCCTGCGCATCCGGGATGAGCATGGTCCCCGCGCCCTCGGCGCGCTCTCCTCGGCCAAGTGCACCAACGAGGACAACTACGCGTTCATGCGCATGGTTCGAGGCGCGTTCCGGACCAATAACGTGGACCACTGCACCAGGCTGTGTCACTCGACTTCGGTGGCAGCGATGAACCGCGCGCTCAACACCGCCGCGGCGTCGGGCTCGATGCGGGAGATCGAGGAGGCCACGGACGTGATCTTCATCGCCGGGGCGAACACCACCGAATCGCACCCGGTATTTGGCGCGCTCATCAAGCGAGCCGTTGCGCGCGGCGCCAAGCTCATCGTGGCCGACGTGCGCAAGGTCGAGCTCGCCGAGTTGGCCGATATCCACCTCCAGATGTATCCGGGCTCCGACGTGGCACTGTTCAATACCATGCTGCGCCACATCATCGATGCCGGGCTCACCGATCCCGAATTCCTCCGGGATCGCACCCGCGAGTTCGCTAAGGTAGAGGCTGCGGTACGGCCTTACACGCTCGAGATCGGTGAGAAGATCACCGGCATCCCTCGCGATCTGATCCGGCGCGCCGCCGAGATGTACGCGAGGGGTCCCCGGACCTCCACCTTGTGGGCGATGGGGCTGACCCAACACGCCACCGGCACCGACATCGTGGCCAGTCTCCTCAACCTGCTGCTCGCGTGCGGGATGATCGGCAAGTGGGGCGCCCAGATGATGCCGATCCGGGGACAAAACAACGTCCAGGGTGCCAGCGACGTGGGCGCAATCCCGTTCGCCTACACCGACTATCGCCCCGTGTCGCAGCCGGCCAACCGAGCGGAGTATGCCCGAGCATGGGGAGTGCCCGAGGGATCGCTTTCGCTCCAGGACGGGATGATGGTCACCGAGATGACCGGGGACGACAGCCCGATCCGTGGGCTCTACATCATGGGCGAAAACCCGGTGATCTCGGATCCCAATATCGCGCACGCCGAGGATTGGGTGCGCAGTCTGGAGTTTCTCGCCGTCCAGGACCTGTTTCTCACCGAGACCGCCCGCTGGGCCGATGTCGTGATCCCCGGATCGTCGTTCGCTGAGAAGGCCGGCACCTACGTGAACACCGAACGGCGGATCCAGCTCACCGAGGCCGCCCTCGATCCGCCGGGGCTGGCGCGTCGCGATCTCGACATCCTTATGGAGCTGAGCAACCGGCTGGGCCTCAGGACAACATGGAGCGGACCTGAGGAGGTGATGCGGGAGATCGCCTCGGTCACCCCCTCATGGCGGGGCGTCACGTACGCGGCACTCAAAGGCAGCGGCCTCCAATATCCGGTTCTCACGCCGCAATCCAAGGGAACCGCCTTCCTCTTCGGCGATGCCTTCCCGACGGCAGATGGCCGCGCGCTGTTCGTTCCGGTCGAATACGTCGCGCCCGAGGAGCTGCCAGACGATGATTATCCATTCGTGATGAACACTGGGCGCCAGATGTACCACTGGCACACCGGTACCATGAGCCGCCGCTCTACCGGGCTCGATTCGCGTGAGCCCACGCCCGTGGTCGAGATCAATCCGCTTGACGCCATCGAGATGGGGCTGGCCGACGGAGATACCGTTCGGGTCACCTCCCGGCGCGGCTCGATGCTGATCGGGACGCGGGTGTCGGAACGTCAGGCGCGGGGGCAGATCTTTATTCCGTTCCACTTCCGGGAGGCAGCCGCCAACCTCCTGACCAATCCGCGCCTCGATCCTTACGCCAAGATCGCGGAGTTCAAAATCAGCGCGGTGAAGGTCGAACCGGTTCGGGAGGACGGGAAGGACGGGAAGGACGGGAAAGTCGGGAAAGTCGGGAAAGTCGGGAAAGTCGGGAAAGCGAAGGCGGGAAGGGCGGGAGTCAAGGAGATGATTCCGAGGCGCGGCCGGTGAAATGACGCCGCGCCCGGCCAGGTAACTATCCAATTTGCTTGCTGCGCACCCCATTCGCGCGGCTGGCCTATCCCCCTCCCTGCCATCCTTCCCGTCCCTTCCCGACGTTCCCGTCTTTCCCGCCTTATATTCTCCCCGTCCAAACCCCCGAGCCCTCATGCGCGCGCTGGTGAAAGAGTCCGCAGGCCCCGGCATCGTTCTCCGCGAGGTGCCTATTCCAACCTGCGGACCCAGCGAGGCGCTGATCCGGGTTCACCACGCGGGCGTCTGCGGCACCGACCTCCACATTTGGGAGTGGGATAGCTGGGCCAGCAAGCGCCTCAAGCCACCGGTCATCGTGGGCCATGAGTTCGCCGGGGAGATCACCCAGCTCGGGTCGGAGGCCGGCGCCGCGGGTCTGCTTGCAGTCGGCGATCTGGTCACGGCAGAGGGCCACATCGTCTGCGGCCACTGTCTTCAATGCCGTCTCGGCGCCGCGCACCTGTGCCGCCGGACCCAGATCATTGGTGTAGACCGCGACGGCGCCTTCGCCGATTACATCGTCATGCCCGCCTCGAATGTGATCGAGCTGGACGGCATCCCCACCGAGATCGGCGCGATCATGGACCCCATGGGCAACGCCGTGCACACCGTGCTCGAGGCCGAGGTGCCGGGGAGCACCGTCCTGGTGCTGGGCTGCGGTCCCATCGGGTGCTTCGCGATCGGCGTGGCGCGCGCCGCCGGTGCCTCCCTGGTGATCGCGAGTGACTTGAACCCGAAGCGGCTCGAGCTCGCCCGCGCCATGGGCGCCCAGGTCACCCTGAACCCCACGCACGACGACGTCGTGGCCCGGGTCCGAGAGCTGACCGGCGGCGATGGCGTAGACCTGGTCTGTGAGATGAGCGGCCATCCCAGCGGGCACGCCCAGGCATTTGCTGCGGCTCGAATGGGTGGACGGGTAAACCTGCTGGGCACGCCGAGCCGAACCACGGAGGTGGATTTCGCCCGGGACATCATCTTCAAGGGCCTCACGCTGTACGGGGTCACCGGCAGGAAGATGTATCAAACCTGGCACCAGATGCTCCGCTTCCTTCGGGCAGGCCAGGTGGATCCGCGCCCGGTCATCACCCATCGGTTCCCCCTGGAGCAGATCGCCGATGCGATTCAGGTGATCAAGGACGGACAGGCAGGGAAGGTGATCCTGGAGGTCGGGCCATGACCAATCCACTCGAGCGTCGCATCGAGCCCGAGCTCGAGCAATTCATTCAGGACGGCACGTATAAGCGGCTCAACTTTCTGGACAGTCCTCAGGCTGCCCGGGTCCGGATGGAAGGGAGAGGTGAGGTCATCATCCTTTCCTCCAACAACTACCTGGGGCTCTGCAACGAGCCGGCCGTCGTCCGCGCCGGCAAGGAAGCGCTGGATCGTTTCGGCGCAGGCACCGCCTCCGTACGCTTTATCTGTGGCACCTTCACGATTCACCGGGATCTCGAGGCTGCCTGCGCCCGCCTCGTGGGAACGTCCACCTCGCTCAGCTTCGTCAGCGCGTGGAATGCGAACGAGGCCGTGCCCGCCACCCTGCTCGGCGAGAACGATATCGTCATCAGCGACCAGCTGAACCACGCGTCAATCATTGACGCGGTCCGACTGGCAAAGGCCATTACGAAGTGTCAGAGTGCGGTGTATCGCCACGCCGACCTGGCCGACCTCGACGCCAAGCTCGCCGCCGCGCGGGATCGCCGGGTGAAGATGGTGATCACCGATGGCGTGTTCTCGATGGAGGGCGCGATTGCCCGGCTGCCCGACCTTCTCCAGGTCTGCCGCAAGCACGAGGCGGTCCTGGTCGTCGATGATTCCCACGGGACTGGCGTGCTGGGACAAAACGGGCGCGGCACCGCCGAGCATTTTGGGGTGGCCGGCGAGGTGGACATCATCACCTCCACCCTGGGAAAGGCACTCGGCGGCGCGGCAGGCGGGTTCGTCGCCGGGTCGGCCGCGGTCTGTGACTACCTGACGCAGCGGGCCCGCCCGCAGCTCTTCTCGAACGCGCTCCCACCCACTGTGGCCGGCAGCGCTCTCGCCAGCATCGAGTACCTCGAGGCGCATCCGGAGCGGGTGGCAACTCTGCGGGCCAACGCACAGTACTTCCGGGAGCAGCTGCTGGAGCTCGGGTTCAAGCCGTTGCCCGGGGAGACCCCGATCATACCGGTCATTCTTGGGGAGACGGCTGCGGCGATTCGGATGAGCGATCTGCTATTGGCCGAAGGCGTCTTCGTAACCGGCTTCGGGTACCCGGTGGTCCCCCAGGGTCAAGCACGGGTTCGTTGCCAGATATCCGCGGCCCACACCCGGGCAGATCTCGATCAGGCCCTCGCCGCGTTCCGGAAGGTTGGCCGTCAGCTGCAGATTATTTGAAACAGCTCGAGGGTCTAGGGTCAAAGGTCCAGGGTCTGATCTCCATATTTTCGATTCTGGATTCTAGACCGTTTCCGCCGTTCATCTGAGTCGGCCCACTCTTTGCACTTGCCACTGTTCCAACGGGCATGGGAGGTCCAGCTTAGAGGCGGTAAGTCCTTGCTGGCCCGAATGGTAAGAGGAGCCAGCGGGCTCCGATTCCACTCCCCTCCCGCGCTTTCCAGCATGAGTTCCCGCATTTTGACGTACCGTGCGTGGTAGCGCCCGGTAAGCGCCAGGAAGGTCCTGGTGCGACACCCTACGGAGGCAGTCTGATGCGCAAGGTCACCCTAAGCATCCCGGTCGCGGTGCTGGCCCTTTGCCTTGGGGCGGCCCAGCTCCCGGCTCAGCAGCCGGGCAGCAGCACCTTCCAGTGGTACATCGGCGGCCAGGGCGGCGTCATCAACTTTGGGACCATCGCAGGCAGAAAGACGGTGCCCCTTGGGGGCGCACAGCTCCTGGTGATGGGAAAGCGCACCGGCCTTCTCGTCTCAGTGGAGGAAGGCTTCGGGTCCAACGAGCCGGGCGCCTATACCATGCAAGCCATCAGCGCCACCAACGTGGTGACCGCGCAGCAAGACGTTGCCGCTTCCTTCACTGACCTCCGGAAGTACTCGGCGATGCTGATAGCGATGCCGATCAGGGGGCCGATCACGCCGTTCTTCGGGATTGGTGTCGGCATCCTGCACACCAGCGGTAACACGCCGGACGACGACTTCACCAAGTCCATTGGAAGCTCGGGCTTCGGATCGTTTGTCGGCGGGCTAAACTTTCAGGTCAGCCGGCTCAGCGCGTTCGGTCAATACCAGATCACTACCGCCCCGCATGAGCAGGTGGTCAGCCAGAGGTCCAGCGACGGAAGCCGGGTGGTCGCGTTTGGCAATCTGTTTACCGGCCCCACCCACACCTTCACTGCCGGCCTGCGGTTCGGCCTGGGCAACGCGAAGGAGCGGGCAACCAGCGGCGGCTATTGAAGCAGCGGGGAAGCCAGGTACTGCACGGGCGGACGGTCATTGCGACCCTCCGCCCGTTGTTTTTCGGGAAAGCCAAGGTGATCCGGCAACAACGAACCTGAGGGGCCAGTCGGCTGCCTTGGTTATTCCGATCCTCGACGTCACCGCGATCGTGTTTTCCTCCTCCGACCTTGGCCGGTTCACCACCACCTGGCTCTCGGCTATCCGCCTGCCATCCAGGTGGCGACTGATGCCGAGTGCCTGGCAGAGCTTTCCCGGTCCGGAGCAGAGTTCCCGATCCGGCACCGGCCCCCGCCGCCTCCGCATGACGTCCAGGCCGTCCAGCGGCTCCAAGGCTCGAAGCAGCACAGCGCTGGCCAACCCGGTTCTCTGACAGACCAGGTTGGCACACCAGTGCATCCCATACGACAGGTATACGTACCAGGAACCCGGCGGGCCAAAGAGTGCCTGATTGCGCGCGTTACGCCGGTGCCGGTAGCCGTGCGATGCCGGATCGTCGTACCCGAGATAGGCTTCGGTCTCCACGATCCGCGCGGCCGTGAGCTCGTCCCCCACGGTCGAGACCACCACCATTCCCAACAGATCCTGCGCCACAACTTCCGTCGGGCGCCTGAAAAACGCGACGGGCAGCGTGGCTGCCCGTCTCGCTTGAGTCATTCCGCCTTTTTCCTGCTACGCGTTCGGGGTCGCTTGGCGGGGGGCGAGGCACTGCCTTCTGGAGTCGCATCTGGATCGGCTGCGGGCACCGCCGCGGCTCGCTTCCTCGGCGGCCGCCGGGCGCGGGGACGCTTTGCTTCTGCCACCGGTTCGGGAGCGGGTTCGCTGGGGACCGGTTCGGGCGGCTCGATCTGGACCATGCCGATGAGAGGGATCTCTCCCGGCCTCAGCGGACCCCGGGAGCCGCGGCGGAACCGGACCCCGAGTCGCTGACCGTTCTCCCGGTTGCCGGATGGCGTGGTCTCGGACGCGCCTCCTGCCTCTATCCGCGCGTCGTCCGACCCAGTCGATGGTGCAGGCTCTTCCCGCGGCACGCCGAACTGCGGCAACGGCCTGCTCGGGAGCCTCTGGGACGAGATCTCGTAGTCGTCGTCTCCCACCTTTCGCACATCGGCCACTTCAGCGTCGTTGGCCTGGCGGAGCAATCGGGGGAAACGGGCGGCATCGAGCAGCGGGTCTTCGCGCCCATGCATGGCCACCATGCGGAGCCGGAGTGCTTCGTGTCCCACCGGAGCGCGGAACTCGGACAGCGCCTCCGACATCAGCTGAAACGCACGAGCGAGCGTGAGCGCTCCCGTCGTCGTGCGCTCCTCCCGAGCTGGGCCACGCTGCGGGGCGCCCTCGCGGGGGCCCGTGCCCGACCGCTCTCTGGGTCCGGCACCGTCGCGCACACCGGCCCGATCGCGGCCGCCCCGGCCACGGCGGCTGCGTCCGCGACGCCCACTATCTTCGCGACCGTCCCGGGCCTCTGCCGGCGCTCTCGACCGTGATGCAGGCGGGGCCGGCACTGCCGGCACAGCCGATCCGGGAGACACCTCGTACTGCCCATTGTCCAGCTTGGTGATCTGGACAACGCCCTTCTGACCCGCTTCGATCACAAACTTGCTGAACCGGTTGAACCCCGCATTGCGCTCGTCGAAGTTGGGATCGATCTGCTGCATGACCTGCTTGAGCCGGTCGGACCGCATCACGTCCCCATTGCGAGTCATCTGGGCCACGGCCTCCGCGGCCAGCTCCCAGGGATCCCGCTGGGTGGATGGCGTATCGACTTCCTTGGTAAGCCCGGCCAGGTCGTTGTACGAGTAGTACTCGTCGCAGTTCTGGATCAGCAGATCGCTCGCCGACTCCCGAATCCCGACGCCGATCACGTATTTGCCGTACTCCTTGAGCTTGATGACCATGGTCGAGAAGTCACTGTCTCCCGAGAGCAGGATGAACGTCCCGATCTCCGGCCGGGTGAAAACCAGCTCGATGGCATCGATGGCAAGACGGATATCGGTTGCGTTCTTCTTGCTCGAGCCGAAGGCCGGCGCGAAGATGAGATCGATCGAGGATTCGGAGAGTGGAACGATGTACTGCGGGTAGCGCCGCCAGTCGGCGTAGGCTCGCTGGACGGCAACCTTGCCCTTGATGATGTCGCTGTTGAGGAGGGTGCGAAGCTCTTTGGTCAGGTCCTTCTGGATGCCGAGAGTGACATTGTCGAAGTCGATGAGCAGGGCGGCGTGTGGAGCATGGACTGGGGGTTGGCTGAGATGTCGGCCTGGCCGAATCAGCGGTTTGTTCACGTAGCGCTCGGTTCCGGGTCCACCGGCCCGTGTGCCCTGTTACGCCTGGCCGGACCCGGTGATCGGCAGGACGTCGAGGGGGCCCACGAGGTCGGGAACCTTATGTGGGGGCGCAGGGGCGACTACATCGAGTCGCAGCTAGCGCGGAGTCTGGCTCCGCTCCATCACCAGCGCACGGGTGTGCGGCTGTCGAGTGTGAAGCGAGCCGTGGTCGTGCCAGTGTCACCCAGGAAAGCCTCGCTGCCGGCCGGGTCGCCGACGCGCGCCATAATCCCTGCCATCCTCGGATAACAGCCAGCGACAAGAATTTATCGGGTTGGTTCGGGGGTTGGAAGGGGTCTCAGCCGGACTGCGGCTCGCCCGCGAGGGGTAAATCGAGGACGAAGTAGAAGCGGGTGCCGTAGCCCGGAGCGGTTTCGACCTGCATCACCGACCCCATGGCCTCGACCAGTTTGCGGCAAATGGACAATCCCAGGCCCGAGCCCGAGAAGGTGTACTCACCCGGTTTCTGCCGACGGCGGAACGGCTCGAAGAGCGTCGCCATGGACTGCGGCGGGATGCCCCGGCCGGTGTCTCGCACCGAGAACTCGAGGCAACGGGCAGTCCGGGGCACCGCGGTGACCTCGACGAAGCCCTCCGCCGTGAACTTGAGTGCGTTGGTGGTGAGATTGAGCAGTACCCGGCTCAGCGCGACCGGGTGCCCGATCCTGAAGTCGGCCTCAGGCGCGGTAAGCCGCACGGTAAGGTTCTTCTCCTCCGCGATCGGCTGGACGATATCGCGCACCGACTCCAGGATGTCACTCACGGAGAAGGGTATCGGATCCAGATCGACCAGCCGGTCGCCTCCGCGTGCCAGCTCGATCACGTCACTCGCCACCGAGCTCAGGCCGAACGCGGCGCTGTAGATCAGGCCGAGCTGGCGTTCCTGGATCGGGGTGACCTGGCCGCTACGGCCCCGCTGCAGGGTCTCGGCGAGAAACAGGATCGACGTAAGCGGCGAGCGGAGGTCGTGGGCAACCTCCACGACCAGTTCCAGGCCGTCGGGTGACGAGAGCCGGTCGGTGAAATGCTGGGACCACTCGGCCTCCAGGTGCTGAGCGACGACCTCGATGGCGTGCAGCACGGTCAGAAGCTGGACCGGATCGGGTGGTGGCAACCGGCGCACCCGATCCAGAAACGCTGTACGAATGAGACCCAGGAGACGACGGGAAAGGGCATTGCGAGGAATCGAGCCGGTGTTGGCCGGCACACCGGCGGCTTCCTGACGGATGGCGGCGGAGAGCTGGGCGAGATGCGCGATGGCCTCCTCGACCCCGGCCGCATGCTCGACAACTCGCTCCCACTCGGTCTCGGCCCAGAGAACCGATTCGCGCAACGCATCCCAAAGGGCCGGCGCAACCGAAGCCGCCGTGGCTCCCGCCGGATCCCAAGCCAGCCGGGGGGCCGGGTCCGGCACAATTCGGCGGCGCTCTCCGCTGCTCGAGGCAGAAAGAACCGACTCGGCCATCACACCATGGGTCCCGGGGTGTCGTCCCGCTGGAACTCGTGCTTGTCCATCAGCCGGTACAGGGTCGTCCGGTCGATGCTCGCGAGGCGTGCGGCCTTCGACATGTTCCCCCCTGCCCGGCTGATCAGGCGAGTCAGGTACTCCTTTTCGAACTGGACCACCACGCGATCCTTGGCGGGGTGGTAGGCCTCGTCCATGATGCCAGGCGAGGCCACGTTTTCCGCCGGCCATTCGGAGCTGTCGTCATAGACGGGAATGTCGTTCGGCTGAATTACCTGATCCGGCTCGGCCAACACCGCGACGTGCTCGATGACGTTTTGCAACTCCCGAACGTTGCCCCGCCAGGGTCTGGAACGCAAGAAGCCAATGCTCGCATCACAGAGGCGCGGCACCCGGTCGCCCATCTGCCGGTGCCGCTGCCAGTAGTACGTGAGGAAGTGGTTGGCCAGGATGGGAATGTCCTCGGGCCGCTTTCTCAGGGGCGGCAGCTTGATCGGAACGACCCGCAAACGATAGAACAAGTCGCCCCGCAGCACACCCTCGTCGACCGCCTCCTGAGGCTCCCGGTTAGTGGCCGAGATGAAGCGCACGTCGACCACCGCGTCCTGCGACTCGCTGCCGACCCGCCGCACCACACCGTCCTGGATCACCCGCAGCAGCTTGGCTTGCAGCGGCATGGTCATCTCGGTCAGCTCATCGAGGAACAGGGTCCCCCCATTCGCCATCTCCAGGAGTCCGGGCTTATCGCGATCCGCCCCGGTGAACGCGCCTTTCCGGTGACCGAACATCTCGGACTCCAGCAGAGGCTCAGGCAGTGCCGCGCAGTTGATCGGCACCAGCGCCCGGCTGGCACGCCGGCTGTTCTGATGAATGAACTGGGCGATCACTTCCTTACCGGTGCCACTCTCGCCGCTGATGAACACGGAGGCGTCGGTGGCTGCGACCTTCCGCGCCAGGTCCACGGCCTTCCGGAACAACGGAGATATGCCAATCAGCGCGATCTTGTCGCTGTGGCCGGTCTGCTTCATGAGCTGCACCCGGAGATCCTGCGCCTCGCGTGACATCATCACCGCGTGGGAGGCCCGTCCGATGAGCACCTGCAGATGGGTGGCTGAGAACGGCTTTGGGAGGTAGTCCCAGGCGCCGGCGCGGAGGGCCTCGATGCTGCTGGTGACGCTCGGGTTTCCGGTCATGACCACGACAATCGTGTCCTTGTACGCCTCCAGCGTGGCTTGAAGGATCTCGAGGCCCGAGATCTGGGACATGTACAGGTCGACCAGGATGATGTCGAACTTCCGGCGCCGGACCGTCTCCAGCGCCTCTTCGCCCCGGCCGATCAGCGTCACATTGTACCCGTCCATCTGGAGGACGCTGGCGCAGCTCTCCCGGAGGGTGCGTTCGTCGTCCACCACCAGCACCCGGATGCTGGCTTTGATTTCACTGGGAATGGACAGAGGATCGCGAGCACTGCTTTCGGACGCGGAAGGCGGCTTCCGCTCCGTCTGGACCAGGGGATTGGCCATCCGGGAACTCCAAGGGAGACCGCGGCGCGCGGTCGGTTTAACTCAGACCCGG
>JAXDMF010000397.1:0-3511 GCA_034666205.1 Gemmatimonadales bacterium | reverse complement strand
CACAAATGGCCCCAACGCGGGCCCCGCCGGAGCGGGGTGGCTACGGGGCTAGGGGATGTCAGGAACGTACAGGGTTAAGAGCGTTCATTTCGTCTCACTGAAATAGGGTGAAAGCCTGTCCCGAACCGGAACGCGCCGAGCGCGTCCCGGTGAGGGATCTCGCGCTTTCCGCCTATTTCAGTTCGACGACAGCGCCCTGGTCTTCCAGCTTCTTCTTGAATTCCTCAGCCTCCGCCTTGGACACGCCTTCCTTGATGTTGCTCGGAACGTTGTCCACTGCATCCTTGGCTTCCTTGAGACCCAAGCTGGTGATCTCCCGGACTGCCTTGATGACCTGGATCTTCTTGGCGCCGCCCTCCTTGAGGACGACGGTCCACTCGGTCTTCTCTTCGACCGGCGCAGCCGCCGCCGCGCCACCGGCACCGCCCCCGGCAGCCGGAGCCGCCGCGGCGGCCGCGATCGTGACGTTGAACTTGCTCTTGAACGCCTCGATCAGGTCCGACAGCTCGACAACGGTCTTGTTGCCGATTGCCTCGAGGATCTCTTCGTTACTCAGCGTGGTGGTGGGCATCGATGTTCTCTCTCTCAATCCGGTGATTGTTCTGAACGCTGCGCGCGGAGCGCCTCGAGGGCGCCGACCATCTGATACAGAATTCCGTTCAAGAGCCCGCCCAGCTGGGCCACGGGCGCCTGCATGGCACCGGCCAGCTGCGACAACAACACCTCTCGCGGTGGCAGGCTCGCCAGACGCTTGACTTGATCCCCCGTGACCGCCCGGCCGTCAACCAGGCCGATCTTGATCGCTGGCTTCTCGAACTCGCGGATGAAGTCCGTGAGCACCTTAGCCGCCGCGACCGGGTCCTTGCCGGCCAGCACCAGCCCAGTCGGGCCTGCGAGGTGATCGTCCAGTACCGTCACTGAGTTGGCGGCGAGCGCCCGCTGGGCCAGGGTGTTCTTGACCACCACGTAGGACACGCCGGCGGCCCGGAGCCGGCGGCGGAACTCGGTGAGCCGCAGCACGTTGAGGCCGCTGAAGTCGGTGACGTAGAGGTTGGGGGAGCCGCGAAACTGCTCGGTGAGGCTCTCGACCGTCTCCTGCCGTTCCGTCTTGTTCATTTGTACCCCGCCGTCTCGAGGCGCACGCCCGGCCCCATCGTGCTGGACACGGTGGCCGAGCGAATGTAGGTGCCCTTGGCAGCGGCAGGCTTGACCCGGTGGATCGTATCCATAAAGGCCTGAACGTTGTCCGCCAGCTGCGCGCTCGAGAACGACACTTTGCCGACTGGCGCGTGCACGTTCCCCGTCTTGTCCACCCGGAACTCGATCTTGCCGGCCTTGATCTCCCGGACCGCCTTGGTGACGTCCATGGTGACAGTTCCGGCCTTCGGGTTCGGCATCATGCCACGCGGGCCGAGAACCCGCCCCAAGGCCCCGAGCTGACCCATGACGTCCGGGGTGGCGACAATGACGTCGCATTCCAGCCAGCCGTCCTTGATCTTCTGGATGTATTCGATACCCACGAAGTCGGCTCCGGCTGCTTCTGCCTCACGTACCCGATCCCCCTGGGTTATCACTAACACCCGAACCGACTTCCCGGTTCCATGGGGGAGGACGACCGTTCCCCGGACCACCTGGTCCGCGTGCCTCGGGTCCACCCCGAGGTTCACCGCCACGTCAACCGTCTCGTCGAACTTGGCAAAGGACGAGTCCTTTACCAGCGCGACCGCCTCCGGGATCGGATAGACCCGCGTCCGATCGACCTTGGCTACCGCGCCTCGGAACTTCTTCCCCCGGGTGGCCATCAGTCCACCACCTCCAGCCCCATGGACCGGGCGGTCCCGGCAATCATCCGCATGGCGCTGTCGAGATCGGCCGCGTTGAGATCGGCCATCTTGATCTCGGCGATCTTCTTGACCTGCGCGCGGGTAACCCGCCCCACCTTGATGCGGTTGGGCTGCCCACTCCCCTTCTCGACCCCGGCCTCCTTCAGAAGCAGGTTTGGGGCGGGCGGGGTCTTGGTGATGAAGGAGAACGTCCGGTCCGCGAAGATGGTGACGACGACCGGAATGACCATCCCGCTCTGGCTCTGGGTCCGCGCATTGAACTGCTTCACGAATTCCATGATGTTCACGCCATGGGGACCCAGGGCGGTCCCAACCGGCGGCGCGGGTGTAGCCGCTCCTGCCGGGCACTGCAGCTTGACCATCGCGTTGATCTTCTTTGCCATCTCTTCTCCTGTAGCGTCGGCCCTTGAGGGGCGACTCCCACAATGACCCGTGTGGTAGCGGGTTCACCTCATCCCGAACGGAGTGAGGGACCTACTCTGCTAGTCACCGAGAGTCGCGAGCTAGGTCCCTCGCTGCGCTCGGGATGAGGTGCTCCTAGTGGCCCCTCAACTGCAAGTAATCGAGCTCCACCGCCGTCGGCCGGCCGAACAGACTGACCGACACCCGCACCTTGCCCTTGTCGGCCAGGACCTCTTCGACCGTCCCGCTGAAATCGGAGAACGGACCCTCGGTGATCTCGACGACCTGGCCGATGAGGAACGGTATCTCCTCCTTCGGCTCGGCCTCGGCCACCGCCTCGGCGATGCCGAGCAGACGATTCACCTCATCCTGCCGGAGCGGCTGGGGCATCTTACCGGTGCCCACGAATTTGATCACGCCCTGAATGCCGTTGACCACGTGCATGGCCTCCTGGGTCATGGCCATCTCGACCAGGACGTAGCCGGGGTAGAGCTTCCGCTCCACCATGACCTTCTTGCCATTCTTGATCTCGATCACTTCCTGCACCGGCACCAGGGCCTGGCGGATCAACTTGGTGTCCGCCGGCCGGGGATCTTCCTCGATCCGACGCTGGAGCAGCCCGCGCACCTTGTTCTCGTGCCCTGCGGTCGTTTGGATCGCGTACCAGCGGTATTCCATATAGCTACCGCGCGATTCGCGCGATTCCTTCGACGAGGATCAGTTGGAGCACCCAGTCCATCAGACCGATCGTGATCCCTAGGAGGATTGAGAGCACGATGATCATCCGAGTGGCCTTGACCAGCTCGGGCCGAGTCGGCCAGGTGACCTTTTTCAGCTCGTCGCGTACGGCCACGAGGAAGCCCGCCGTCCGGTGGAACCAGCCGGTCAGCTTGTTCGATGGCGCGTGCGCGACCTGCGTGCTATCCACTACTTGGACTCTTTGTGCTGCTTATGCCCGTCGCAGACGGGGCAGTACTTGCGCCGTTCAACCCGCTCCGGGTGCTTCCGCTTGTTCTTGTCAGTGAAAAAGTTGCGGCTTTTGCACTCGGTGCACTCTAGAATGACTTTATCTCTCGGCATTGCTCGCTATCGCTCGCAGCTGTTCGCTATGAGCTATTAGCTAAGCGCTAATAGCTACTTCAGAATCTTGGTGACCACACCCGCGCCCACCGTCCGGCCGCCCTCGCGGATGGCGAAGCGCAGCCCCTCGTCCATCGCGATCGGGGTGATCAGCTCGATCGTCATCTGCACGTTGTCCCCCGGCA
>JAXDMF010000396.1:0-7354 GCA_034666205.1 Gemmatimonadales bacterium | reverse complement strand
ACCTGCCCGGTACTCCAGTCATTCCGGCCCGGCTGGGCGAGGTGCAGTCCACTGAGCGTCGGACAGCGCTGGGACACGGGGATACCGGCGTGCAGACGGTCGAACACGTGCTCGCCGTGGCGGCCGCTCTGCAGATCGACGATCTCACCATCGATCTCGACGGCCCCGAGCCACCGATCGGGGACGGGTCCTTCGCCCCCTATCTGGCGGCGCTCGAGCAGGCCGGCATCAAGGAGCAAGCGGGTGAGCCGGTGACCTACCGGGTGACGGCCGCGTCAGAATTGACGGAGGGTGACTCCTCCTATGTCGTCGCCCCAGCCAAATCACTCCGGCTGACGACGACGATCGAGTGGGACCATCCTCTCATCGGCAGACAGACCGGCTCCTACGACATCACACCGGAAGGATTCGCCCGTGAGCTGGCCGCGGCGCGCACCTTCGGGTTCCTGCGCGAGGCCGACGCACTCCGGGCCCGCGGCCTGGCACTGGGCGCCGGACTGGAATCCACTCTTATCCTCTCTGAGGATGGGCTCGTCGGTGGGACGCTGCGTTGGCCCGACGAGTTCGTGCGCCACAAGGCAGGGGACATCCTGGGAGACTTGGCCTTGATCGGCGGGCGCGTCCAGGCCCACATCGTCGCCACCAAGCCGAGCCACCAGGGTAATATTGCGTTGGCCCGCTGGCTTACCCGTACCGGACACCGCCACGGAGGCGCCGTGATGGACATCGGCCGGATCCTCGACGTCATCCCCCATCGTTACCCGTTCCTGCTGGTAGACCGGATCATCGAGGTCGAGGGGACCAGGCGTATCGTCGGAATCAAGAACGTGACGATCAATGAGCCGTTCTTCCAGGGGCATTTTCCCGGTCATCCCATCATGCCGGGTGTGCTGATCATCGAGGCGATGGCTCAGGTGGGTGGCATGCTGCTCCTCGGCACCATCGAGGATCCCGACCAGAAGGTGGTCTACTTCATGTCGCTCGACAATGTGAAGTTCCGCCGGCCGGTACTCCCGGGAGACCAACTGCGCTGCGAGCTGGAGATGGTGCAGAACCGGGGCAGGACCTGCCGAATGAAGGGTATGGCCTATGTGGATGGCCAGGTGGTAGCGGAAGCGGAGATGATGGCACGCGTGGTGGATCGGTGAGCACGCTGATTCACCCCACCGCGATGGTGGACCCCCTGGCCGAGATCGGCGTGGGAGTGAGAATCGGGCCCTACGCGATCGTAGGACCGCAGGTCACCGTCGGCGACCGATGCCGAATCGGCCCGCGGGCCACCCTGCAGCAGAACGTGCGGCTGGGGGAGGGCGTATCCGTCGGTGATGGGTCGATCCTGGGTGGCGACCCGCAGGACCTCAAGTACGACGGCGAAGAAACCTGGGTCGAGATCGGGCCCGGGACCATCATCCGCGAGTATTCCACGATCAATCGCGGCACCGCGGCAACCTACAAGACCACGGTCGGCGCTCGTTGCTTCATCATGACGTACGTGCACCTCGCCCACGACTGTCGGGTCGGAGACGATGTGGTGATCGCGAACGCCACCCAGTGCGCCGGCCACGTCACCATTCACGATCGAGCCATCCTCAGTGGACTTAACGCGGTCCATCAGTTCGTCACCATCGGAACGTACGCATTTGTGGGTGGTGGGTCACGGGTGAATCAGGACATTCCACCCTACGTCAAAGCCGTAGGAAATCCGATGGAGCTGTACGGACTCAACTCGATCGGGCTCCAGCGGGCCGGTTTTCCCGGAGAGACCATCGCCGCGCTCAAGCGGGCATACCGGCTCTTCTTCAACTCCGATCTCAATCTGTCGCAGGCACTGGAGCGGGCACGCGCGGACCTGCCGCCGCTCCCCGAGGTCGAGCGCTTCCTGGCATTTGTCGAATCGAGCGAGCGAGGCGTGCCCGCGTGAGTCCACGGCTGCCCGTCGGCGTCATCGGGGTCGGCGCGCTGGGACAGCACCACGCCCGCCACCTGGCCTGTCTCGACGAGGTACGGCTGGTGGGCGTGTACGACGCCGATCGGGCCCGGGCCTCCCAGGTCGCGAGCGGGCTATCCACCGTTGCCTTCACCGATATGGACGATCTGCTGCGCCAGGTGGAGGCGGTCACCGTTGCGGTGCCTACCCCGGCGCACGCGGAGGTGGGCTCTCACGCGCTGGATCTGGGTGTCCCCGTGCTCATGGAGAAGCCGCTCGCAGTGACGTTGGCCGAGGCGGACCATCTGATCGCCTCCGCCAGACGGCGACAGGTGCAGCTCCAGGTCGGGCACATCGAGCGGTATAATCGGGCGCTCCGGGCGGCAGAACCGTACCTCGACGGCCCGCGCTACATCGAGAGCCTCAGGCTCGCTCCCTTCCAGCCCCGCGGCACCGATGTCGCCGTGGTGCTCGATCTCATGATCCACGATCTCGATTTGGTGCTTCACCTCACCGGCAGTACCGTCACCGAAGTGCGCGCCTCCGGCCTGCCCGTCATTTCATCTCATCTCGACCTCGCCAACGCCCGGGTCGAGTTCGCCAACGGTGCGGTCGCGCTCGCTACCGCGTCGCGGGTTGCCCGCGAGCGGATCCGCCGTCTCCGGCTCTTCCAACCCAACGGGTATTTCTCGCTCGACCTCGCGAGCGGAGGCGGAGAGTTCATGCGGGTGCGCAGCGGCTGGCAGCCGGGCACCGGGCGGGAACTGGCCGACGTGGTCGAACGGATCGCGCTCGAGGCCCCCGAGGCAGATGCGCTGGCCCTGGAGCTCCAGAGCTTTGTCCACGCTGTTCGGGGGCAACGTGAAGTCGTCGTCAGCGGGGAGGAAGGCCGCGCGGCTCTGGAGCTGGCCCTTCGGGTAGCTGATGCCGTTCGAACCCCGCCGCTCGCCGTCTCCGCGCTCTCATGATCGAGCGGAGTGCTCCTCGCATCTTCATCTCCGCCGGCGAGCCATCGGGCGATCTCCACGCCGCCGCGGTTGTCGGGGCTCTGCGGGATCGCTATCCGGGCGCCTCGATCGAGGCACTCGGTGGTCCACGGATGGAGCAGGCCGGAGCGATGCTCAGGTATCGCATGGAAGGACTGGCCGCGTTCGGAGTGGTCGAGGTGGTGACCAAGATCCGGGCCCACTACCGGCTGCTCCGAGCCATGCGCGAGGATTTCCGAAGCGGGCGCTACGACTTGGTCATCCTGGTGGATTATCCCGGGTTTCACCTCCGGGTGGCGGAGGCGGCGCACGCGACCGGCACCAAGGTCCTGTACTACATCGCCCCACAGCTCTGGGCCTGGCGCCCGGGCCGGGCTCGCCGGCTGGCAGCCGCGGTAGACCGTCTGGCGGTAGTGCTCCCGTTCGAACAGACCTTCTTCGGTGAGCTCGGCCTCCGTAGCGAGTACGTCGGTCACCCGCTGGTGGACGGGAAGACATGGCCGACCCGAGAGCAAGCCCGGGCGCAGCTCGGTATCGCCAACGGCAGCCGCGTGCTCGGCATCTTTCCCGGGAGCCGGGGTCAGGAGATCCGGCGATTGTGGCAGCCGTTTCGCGACGCGGCGCTCCAGTTGCTCAGTGAGGGGAGGTGTGATCGCATCCTCATGGCCGGCACCGAGACGGGCGTCTACCCCGAGCCAGGGCCGATTCAGATCGTGCGGGGCAATCCAGTTGCCCTGTTTGCGGCAGCCGACGCCGCGCTGGCCAAGTCGGGAACGACTACGCTCGAGGCGGCGCTGGCCGGCACTCCCATGGTGGTGGCCTACAAGGTCCACCCGCTTAGTTGGGCCGTCTTCCAGCGGGTGCGCACCGTCAAGTGGGTGAGCCTGGTCAACCTGGTGGCCGGCCGGGAAATCGTGCCGGAGATGCTGCAGGAACATGCCGTGGCCCCGGAGCTTGTGGCCGCACTTCGGCCGCTGCTCGACCGGACCGATCCCCGAACGCAGGCGCAGCGGGAAGGCCTGGCTCTGGTTCGAGAGCGCCTGGGCCAGGCGGGGGCGGCAAACCGGGTGGTCGATTTGGCTGGAGAGCTGCTGGATCATCCGTGAGGCTGAAGCTGTCTCCCTCCGCGGCTCGGCCGGTCATCAGCTCGGTCGTGCGCGTACTCGCCGCGTCCTGGCGCATACGCCTGGTGCACGAGGAGCGCTGGCGGGTGCTTCATGAACAGGGGCAGCCGGTGGTGTTTCTGCTCTGGCATGAAGCCCTATTGCCGCTCTTGTGGCAGCACCGGGGGCAGGGCATCGCTATCGTGGTCAGCGAGGCGCGGGACGGGCAGTACCTCTCCGACCTGGCCGCGTCACTGGGGTATTGCACTGTCCGGGGATCGAGTACCCGGGGCGGTGCCCGCGCGCTCCTCGGCGCTGTGCGGGAGTTACAGGCTGGGCGCTCAATTGCGTTTACCCCGGACGGGCCCCGAGGGCCCCGACGCGAGCTCAAGCCGGGCGTCATCGCGGCTGCCCAACGAGGTGGCGGAGTCATTGTGCCGATCCACGCGGAGGCGGACCGGGCCTGGCGGTTACATTCCTGGGATCGATTCATGATTCCGCAACCCATGGCCAGGGTGCTTATTACCTACGGCCGCCCATTGGGGGTCACCACCGGTGAAGCTGGCTTTACCGAGGCGCTGGAGCAGGCGGCGCTGCGTCTCAATGAGGTCTCCGGAAAGGATTCATGGGTCGACGGGGCGATAGCCATCGGGTAGTACGCTGGCTCTGGACCAGCCGCCGGCCAGACGCGAGGCTGGCCCGGTTGGCCCTCTTGCCGGCCTCGGGACTCTGGCGCGGAGCCATGGCCTTCCGAGAGGCAGCCTACCGGCACGGATGGATCGCGATAAGGGACCTGCCACTCCCATCGGTGGCCGTGGGCAACCTCACGGTGGGCGGGTCGGGAAAGACCCCGATCGCCATCTGGATCGCGCACTACTATGTGTCTCACGGACTGGTGCCGGGGATTCTGCTTCGCGGCTATGGGAACGACGAAACCCAGGTTCACCAGCATGCAGTGCCGGAAGCCGTCGTGGTGGCGGACCCCGATCGAGTCGTCGGAGCCGACCGGGCGCTCGCGCGAGGAGCGCAGGTTCTGGTTCTCGACGATGCCTACCAACGGCTCGACGTCCGGCGCGACCTCAACATCGCGGTGATCAGCGCCGAGACCACCCGGGCCGTGCGCTGGTCTCTCCCGGCCGGACCCTGGCGCGAAGGGTGGGGCGCACTGGACCGAGCGGACGCAGTGATCGTCACGCGGAAGCGAGCGACGGCCGAGGCGGCCCTGGCGCTTGCCGCCAAGCTTCAGAACAAAGTCAGCGGACCGGTGGCCATCGCGCATCTAGGGCTCCGCTATCTCGAGGGAATGGTGAGCGGGCGGCGGCACCCCGCCTCAAGTCTGGCAGGGAAGCGAGTCGTAGCCGCATCGGGGATCGCCGATCCGGACGCGTTCGTTGCCCAGACCAAGGCCACTGGCGCCGCGGTCCAGGTCGCCACGTGGAAGGACCATCACGACTACCGGGAAGAGGACGTCGCCTGGCTGGCACACGCGGCCGGCCGGGCTGATCACGTGGTTATCACCCAGAAAGACGCGGTGAAGCTGCGGGATCGGTGGCCCACGACCGTTCCGGAGCCGCTCGTCGCGATGCTGGACTTGGAGTGGGAAGAGGGCGGTGAGATGATTGCCGCCGCGCTGGACGTTGTCGTCACGCCGGTGGAAAGACTGTAACTAACACACGGAGCGTACCGGAACCCCTATGACCACCGTCAGCCGTCCGAACCAGGATCTCATCCGTCCCGACAAGGACAAGTTCCTCAGCGAAGAAAATCCGTTCGAGGCGATGATGTCGCGCTTCGATTACGCGGCCCAGCGGCTGAGTCTGGATCCCGGACTTTACAAGGTGCTCCGGAGCCCGGAGAAGCAGATCATCGTCTCGGTGCCGATCCTGCGAGACAACGGAGAAACCGAGGTCTACGTGGGCTATCGGGTGCTCTACAACACCTCTCGCGGTCCGGCCAAAGGCGGTATCCGTTTCGATCTCAACGTGACCCTCGACGAGGTGAAGGCGCTGGCCGCCTGGATGACCTGGAAGTGCGCCGTCGTGAACATTCCATTCGGCGGCTCCAAGGGGGGTGTCGTCTGCGATCCCAGCACCATGTCCAACCCCGAGCTCGAGCGCGTCACCCGCCGCTATACCTCCGCCATTATCGACACTCTCGGCCCCGACTCCGATGTCCCCGCGCCCGACATGAACACCAATGAGCGGGTGATGGCGTGGATCATGGATACCTACTCCATGCACAAGCGGCACACGGTCACAGCGGTAGTGACGGGAAAGCCGGTGGAGATGGGCGGTTCCCTCGGCCGGCGCGAGGCTACCGGGCGCGGCTGCATGCTGGTCACCCGCCAGGCGCTCAACCGGCTCCGGATGCCGGTGCAGGGCAGCCGGGTGGTGGTCCATGGCTTCGGCAACGTCGGGTCCGTCTCCGCCACGCTGATGGAACAGCAGGGAATGAAGATCCTCGCCGTGAGCGACAAGTCCGGCGGGATCTATAATCCCAAGGGGCTCAAGATCAGAGACGTAATTCAGCACGTGCGCCAGCATCGCTTCCTGGGTGGCTACCCCGAAGCCGAGCAGATCACCAACGAGCAGCTCCTCACCCTCGACTGCGACGTGCTGGTCCCCGCTGCGCTCGAGAACGTCATCACCAGCCATAACGCGGGCGACGTCAAGGCGCGCATCATCTGCGAGGGGGCCAACGGCCCCACCACGGCCGGTGCGGACAAGATCCTGGAAGAAAACGGCGTCTTCGTCATTCCCGACATTCTGGCCAACGCCGGCGGCGTCACGGTGAGTTACTTCGAGTGGGTGCAGGACCGGGGCGGTTACTTCTGGGACGAGGACACGGTGAACCAGCGGCTGGAGCGCATCATGGTCCAGTCCTTCGACGAGGTCGCGTCCATGGCCGGCCGCCACGGGATCAACATGCGAATCGGCGCATACATGCAGGCGATCGAGCGGGTAGCGGCGGTGCACCGGCTGCGGGGCATGTACGCGTGAAGGCAGGGGGGCAGTAGGCGCGGGTGGAGATCTCGGTTGTGGCGGTAGGAAAGCTGAGGCCCTACTACCGAGAGGCCGCTGATGACTACGCCGGCCGCCTGAAGCGGTACGTCACCCTGCACGAGCGCGAGGTCCGCGAGGCAAGCCGGGCTCCCACTCCCGGGTCCCAGCTGAGGGAGGAGGCCCAGCGCCTCGAGGCGAAGATCCCCAGCGGCTCGTCGACGATAGTGCTGACGCGGGACGGCTCTGGCTGGAGCAGCCGGGATCTCGCGGCGCAGGTCGACCGCTGGCTCATTGCGTCACGGCCGGTGGCGCTGGTGATCGGGGGCTCGCATGGCC